>CADCFA010000026.1 GCA_902800595.1 uncultured Prevotellaceae bacterium
TGGTAACTACACCTAACTTCGTAGCTTGCCACGTTCAGGCTTACCTCCACATGTACGACGTAACTCGCGGTCTGCAGAAGAACGGTCAGTTCCTGCTGAACACTATCTTCGACGCCGACGAGCTCGAGAAGTTCATGCCTAACAAGGTAAAGCGCTACTTCGCACAGAACAACATTACTGTATATACCATCAACGCTACTAAGATTGCACAGGAGATTGGTCTGGGTAACCGTACCAACACTATCCTGCAGAGTGCATTCTTCCGTATCACCGGCGTAATCCCCGTAGAGCTCGCTGTTGAGAAGATGAAGGCTGCTGCGCTGAAGTCTTACGGTGCTAAGGGTCAGGACGTTGTTGATAAGAACTACGCCGCTATCGACCGTGGTGGTGAGTACCAGCAGCTGACAGTGAAGCCTGAGTGGGCTAACCTGCCCGACGATGAGCCTAAGGCTGACAACGCTCCCGCATTCGTTAAGGAGCTCGTTCGTCCTATGAACGCTCAGTCTGGTGACCTGCTGAAGGTTTCTGACTTCGTGAAGCATAACACCGTTGACGGTTCTTGGATGGTTGGTACCGCTGCTTACGAGAAGCGTGGTGTTGAGGCCTTCGTTCCCGCTTGGAACAAGGACAACTGTATCCAGTGTAACCAGTGTGCTTACATCTGTCCTCACGCTGCTATCCGTCCATTCGTTCTTACTGACGAGGAGCTCGCTCAGTTCGACGAGCTCGACACCCTCGAGATGAAGGCTCCTGCCGCTATGAAGGGCATGCACTTCATCATCGAGCCTTCAGTACTCGACTGTCTGGGTTGCGGCAACTGTGCCGACATCCTGGCAAGGCCCTCACAATGGTTCCATTCAACCCAGATACAACCGAGAACAAGAAGATGGCTGCCGACTGGGATAAGCTGGTGAAGGTTCCTTCTAAGCAGAACCTCGTTGACATTAAGAGCAACGTGAAGAACTCTCAGTTCGCTCAGCCTCTGTTCGAGTTCTCTGGCGCTTGCTCTGGTTGCGGTGAAACTCCATACGTGAAGCTGATCTCTCAGCTCTTCGGTGATCGTCAGATGATTGCCAACGCTACCGGTTGTTCTTCTATCTACTCTGCTTCTGTTCCTTCTACACCTTACACGAAGAACGAAAAGGGTCAGGGTCCTGTATTCAACAACTCTCTGTTCGAGGACTTCTGTGAGTTCGGTCTCGGTATGGCACTGGGTAACAAGAAGATGAAGGAGCGCGTTGCAAAGTTACTTCAAGAGATGATCGACGGTAACGCCAGCGACGAATACAAGGCTCTGGCTCAGGAGTGGATTGCCAATAAGGACGACGCTGATAAGACCAAGGAGATTGCTCCGAAACTTCGCAAGTGCATCGCCGAGAGCGCTGCCAAGGGCTGTCCTATCTGCAAGGAGCTCCAGACACTGGATCACTACCTCGTGAAGCGTTCACAGTGGATCATCGGTGGTGACGGTGCTTCTTATGATATCGGTTACGGTGGTCTCGACCACGTGATTGCTTCTGGTGAGGACGTGAATATCCTCGTGCTCGATACTGAGGTTTACTCTAACACTGGTGGTCAGGCTTCTAAGGCTACTCCTCTCGGTGCTATCGCTCAGTTCGCTGCTCAGGGTAAGCGCATCCGCAAGAAGGATCTCGGCATGATCGCTACCACATACGGTTATGTATATGTAGCTCAGATTGCCATGGGCGCAGACCACGCACAGACCCTCAAGGCTATCCGCGAGGCTGAGGCTTGGCACGGACCTTCAATCATCATCGCCTACGCTCCATGTATCAACCACGGTCTGAAGGCCAAGGGCGGCATGGGTAAGTCTCAGGCTGAGGAGAAGAAGGCTGTGGAGTGCGGTTACTGGCACCTGTGGCGTTACAACCCAGCTCTGGCTGAGGAGGGTAAGAATCCGTTCTCACTCGACTCCAAGGAGCCTAACTGGGCTAACTTCCACGATTTCCTCATGGGTGAGGTTCGTTATCTGTCTGTTAAGAAAGCTTATCCTAACGAGGCAGAGGAGCTCTTCGCCGAGGCTCAGAAGATGGCTCAGCTCCGCTACAAGACTTACATCCGCAAGTCTCAGGAGAACTGGGAGGATTAATCCCCTACTCTATTATATTGAGAGGCGTTCCGTTGCTGGGACGCCTCTTTTTATGTAAGGCACATACCCTTTTAATAATATTTAACAAACCGATAACCGATGGAAAACATATATTTTTGTATCTTTGCAACCATAATTCTAACTGAAAGTTAAAATAATAAATACAAATTAAATCACAATGAAAACAAAGAATTTAGCGACATGGGCTGCAGCTGCGACTCTTGTGGTCGGTAGTCTGACAGCGTGCGGACTTGACATGCCCAAGGAGACAAACTCATCGTTTGAAACGATGATTGTGAAGAAATCAGACATTGAACTGCCTTATAAGTTCAGTGCGAAGATGAAAGGTCAGAACGACGTGACGGTAACGCCACAGGTCAGTGGCCAGTTGATGAAGATTTGCGTGTCCGAGGGTCAGCAAGTGAAACAGGGGCAGACGCTCTTTATCATCGACCAGCGCAATGCCCAGCTGGAACTGGAGGCTGCACAAGCCAACCTGCAGGCTGCGCTGGCTCAGGAGAACTCTGCCAAGCTGGAGTATGAGTCGAACAAGAACCTGTTTGACAAAAAGATCGTGAGCAGCTACATGCTAAACAACTCAGAGAATGCCTACAAGCAGGCTCAGGCTGCAGTGGCTCAGGCCAGGGCTGCAGTTAACCGTGCCAAAGTGAACCTCGGCTTCTGTACCATCACTGCCAATGTCTCTGGTGTTATCGGCGAGATTCCCGTGCGCGTCGGTGATCAGGTATCACCTATGACACAGCTGACCATCCTGAGTGGTAACACATCGATGTATGCTGAGATCTCTGTCACAGAGGCCGTCATCGAGTCGATGGTGAAGGAAGGTGTGAAAGCTACAGATATAGAGAAGAAGCTGGCTAAACTGCCCGATGCCACATTTATCATGAAGAATGGTACGGAGTATCCCCACAAGGGTCGCGTGGCCAGTCTGACGGGTGTCGTGAATGCAGCCACGGGTTCACTGACTGCTAAGGTTTCGTTCCCCAACCCTTCAGGTCATCTCTACTCTGGCATCCAGGGTACTGTCGTGATGAACTTCGCAGAGAAGGGCGTAATAGTCATCCCTCAGAATGCTGTGATACGCCTTCAGGACAAGTCACAGGTCTATAAGGTTAAGGCCGACAGCACTGCCACCGCTAGTGACGTGACAATAGAAGACGCTGGTAATGGTAAGGAATTCATTGTGACCAGCGGTTTGAATCCAGGCGACAAGATTGTGACCCTTGGTGCGAACAATGTGACAGAGGGACAGAAAGTCCTCTTCCCCGAGGAAGTGAAAAGTGAAAAATAATCAGTGAAAAATTAGCTTCCGCATGAAGAACAATATATTTATTAATAAATATGTGATGGCATGTGCCATCTCTATTGTGATAGCACTGGTGGGCTATATCTCAATGAGCACCCTGCCTGTTGAGCAATACCCTGATATCGCGCCGCCTACGGTGCAGGTTTCTACCAGCTATACTGGTGCAGACGAGAACACTGTGATGAAGTCGGTGATCCAGCCACTCGAAGAGAACATCAACGGTGTGTCGGACATGACCTACATGACCTCTAAGGCTTCGTCGAACGGTGATGTAGAAATCAATGTATATTTCAAGCAGGGCGTCGATCCTGATATGGCTGCGGTAAACGTGCAGAACCGCGTTACCCAAGCACAGTCGCTGCTGCCTGCCGACGTTACCAAGATCGGTGTGACAGTGCAGAAACGACAGAACAACATCCTGCAGATCTTTGCAGTGAGAAGTGTTGACGGCAAGTACGACGAGGACTTCGTCTCGAACTACGTGGATATCAATATCAAACCACGTCTGATGCGTATTACTGGTGTGGGTAGCGTACAGAACCTGGGTAACACCTACGCCCTGCGTATCTGGATGAAACCCGACGTGATGGCACAATACGGTTTGACACCTAACGATATCTTTGCAGCCATCGACGGACAGAGTTTCGTAGCGGCTACTGGTTCACTGGGCGAGCAGTCGGAGAACTCTTACCAGTACTCGATGCAGTACAAAGGTACACTGAAGAGTGTCGAGGAGTTCAACGATATCGTGCTGCGCACCAGCGGTGGCGGTCTGCTGCACCTGAGCGACGTGGCTGAGGTGAAGATCGGCGCCGTGAGCTACAACTTCACATCAAATATCCAGGACAAGCCAGGTGCACTCTTTATGGTGTTCCAGGCACCAGGTGCTAACGCTACGGAGGTCAATGCCGCTATCAACAAGACGTGCGAGGAGATGAAGAAGAGCATGCCTGCCGGACTGGAGTTCGTCACCATGATGACCAGTGATGACTTCCTCTTCGCAGCCATCCACAATGTGGTTGAGACGCTTATCATCGCCATCATCCTCGTGGTGCTCGTGGTGTTCTTCTTCCTGCAGAACATCAAAGCAACCATCATCCCCTCTATCTCGATTATCGTATCACTGATGGGTACCTTTGCTATCGTAGCGCTAGCAGGCTTCTCGCTCAACATCCTGACGCTGTTTGCTCTTGTGCTGGCTATCGGTACTGTGGTGGATGATGCCATCGTGGTGGTAGAGGCCGTTATGGCGAAGATGGAGAATGGTATCAGCGATGCCCGCGAAGCAACCCGCCAAGCCATGAACGAGGTGTCGGTAGCCGTCGTATCGTGTACATTGGTATTTATGGCTGTGTTCATCCCCGTGACCTTCATGCCGGGTACGTCAGGTACGTTCTTTACCCAGTTTGGTATCACGATTGCCTCTTCTGTAGGTCTGTCGTGTGTATCGGCCCTCACCCTCTGCCCTGCCCTCTGCGCCATCATGTTGCGCATAACAGATGGTAAGAAGGAAGGAAAAGGTCTGAGCTACTACACGAAGAAGGCCTACACTGCAAGTTATAACGCCATCTACAACAAATACAGCAAAAGCGTTCAGAAATTCATCAAGCGCCCCATCCTGGCATGGAGCCTGTTGATATTGGCAGCTGTGCTGCTGGTGTTCTTCATGAAGAGTCTGCCCTCTGGCCTTGTGCCACAGGAGGACCAGGGCGTATTCCTGGCAGAAGTACGTGCCCCGGAGGGTACCACCCTGAAGCAGACCCGTGAGATCATGAAGCAGGTGGAGGCAAAGGTGAAGAAGATTCCTGAGCTGGAGAGCTTTGCCGTGTGCTGCGGCTACGGTATGGTATCGGGCCAAGGTTCTAACTTCGCCACGCTGATTGTACGTCTGAAGAACTGGGAGGAGCGTCCAGGTATGAATCACCTGATCGATCTCGTTATCGGCCGCTTCTACTATGACTGTATGGACATCAAGAACGTACAGGTGCTGCCCTTCCAGATGCCGCAGATTCCTGGCTATGGTACAAGTAACAGTGTGAGCCTTGTGGTGGAGGATCCCACCGACGGCAACCTGTCGGAGTTTGCCAAGCAAACGGAGAAGTTCCTGGCTAAGTTGGCTGAGCGACCTGAAATCGGATCTGCAATGTCATCCTATTCAGAACGCTATCCGAAGTATCAAATTGATGTTGATCCTGCCCAGTGCGACCGTGCTGGTGTATCGCCATCCATCGTACTCAACACACTCGGTTCTTTCTGCGGTGGCTCTTATATCGGCAACTTCAACCAGTTTGGTAAGGTTTACCGCATCATGGCTTCTGCATCGCCCGAATACCGTCTCGACCCGCAGGCACTTCACAATATCTTCGTGCAGGTGAAGGGCGGCAAGATGGCGCCTATCTCTGAGTTCGTATCACTGAAGGAGATTGTAGGTCCGCCAAACATCGAGCACTTCAACTTGTTCCAGAGTATCTCCTGCTTCGTGACAGCAGGTAGCGGCTATACCGAAGGTGATGCCCACAAGGCCATTGCCGAGGTGTTCAAGGAGGTGATGCCTTCTACTGCTACCTATGAGTACAGTGGTATGTCGCGTGAGTTGGAAGAGGCTGCAGGCTCTAATGCCACCGCCTTCATCTACGTGATCTGCGTCATCCTGATTTACCTCATCCTTGGATCACTTTATAACTCGTGGTTTACACCGTTGGCCGTATTGTTCAGTGTGCCTTTTGGACTGATGGGTGCCTTTGTATTTGCCTACTTCGGTAATATGCTGGGCTTGCCTGGTATGGACAACAACATCTACCTGCAAACGGGTGTAATCATGCTGATTGGTCTGTTGGCTAAAACGGCCATCCTGATTACAGAGTTCGCCACAGAGCGCCGTGCACAGGGTATGACCATCGTTGAGGCAGCCTTTGAGGCTTGTAAGGAGCGACTGCGTCCGATTCTGATGACGGTAGCCACGATGATTATCGGTATGATTCCTCTCGTCATCGAAGGTGGTGCCGGTGCCAATGGTAACCGTGCCCTCGCCCTTGGTGTCATCGGCGGTATGAGCGTCGGTACCGTTGCCCTGCTCTTCGTCGTACCTGCCTTCTTCATCGTGTTCCAGAATTTGCATGAACGATTCCAGGGGAAAGCTGAAGTCAAAAGTGTTGAAGTAAAAACAGAGGAATAAATATGAAAAGACTAAGCAATATCATTGTCGCTGCAGCTGTGAGCTTCATGCTCACAGGCTGCGGTATCTATAACAAATACGAGCAGAAGGTACAGGCACCAGCCGATGCCTTTGGCACTAGTCAGGATATCGAGCGTGCCACCGGCGATACGTCGATAGCACAGATGTCGTGGCGCGAGTTCTTTACCGATCCACAGCTCCAGCAGCTCATCGAACAAGTACTGGCCAACAACACTGATCTCAACTCTGCACGTATCGCTGTAGAGAAGAGCCAGGCTGCGCTGACAGCTGCCAAGCTGGCTTACCTGCCCGCACTCAGTTTCTCACCACAGGGAGCACTCTCCAGCTTCGACAAGAGTGCTGCCGTGAAAACCTACGACTTGCCGTTGCAGTTATCGATGGACCTCGATGTGTTCGGCTCTATCACCAACAAGAAGCGTGCCGCCAAGGCTGTGCTCCTTCAGGCTCAGATGCAGCAGGATGTTGTCCGCGCCAACCTCATCTCGGTCACTGCCCAACAATACTTCCTGCTACAAGTGCTCGACCGCCAGTTGGACATTCTCACGCAGACCGACAGTCTGTGGAACAAGTCGCTTGAGACTGAGCAGGCACTTTGGGAGAACGGTAAGGCCTACAGCACCGCCGTCAACCAGATGGAGGCATCATATCTGGACGTGAAGACGCAGATCGTCAATACCCGCCGTCATATCCTCGCTGTCGAAAACGCCATCTGTAAGTTGCTGGCTGTCACCCCTCAGCATATCAGTCGTGCGAAATGGGGCAGTTCCCCTCTGCATCATGCCGAAGCACAGGGTGATGCCGCACAGCAGTTCGATACCAAATTCCTGCATCTGGGCGTGCCTGCCAGCATGCTGGAGAACCGTCCTGATATCCGCATGGCCAACCATGCTATGGAGGAGGCATTCTATAATACGGCAGCAGCCCGCTCTGCCTTTTTCCCCAGCATCACGCTCGGCGGCTCTGTCGGATGGACAAACTCTGCCGGCGGCGTAGTTGTTGATCCGGGTAAGCTGCTCTTGAATGCCTTTGCTCAGCTCACACAGCCAATCTTTGCCCGTGGCAAGCTGATTGCCAACAAGAAAATCGCCAAGCTGACCGAAGAAGACTTACAGAAGAAGTATGTTCAGATGGTGATCAATGCCGGCAACCAGGTGAACGAGGCGATGGCCGACTGCATGGCAGCCCGCGAGAAACATGGCTACTATTACCGCCAGGTGGAGGTGCTGCATGAAGCCTACCTCGGCACCCACGAGTTGATGGACAACGGCAAAGCCAGCTATATAGAAGTGCTCCGTGCCCAGGAGTCGCTGCTTGACGCACAACTTGGTTCAGCAATGAACATGTATGATGCTGCCGAGGCTGTCATAGCCCTTTATATCGCCCTCGGCGGTGGCACAAAGTGATATTTAAATAGCTTCCATGGGCTTTCCGGGTATAAGATATCTGATATTACTGACCTTACTGCTGCTAAGCGGCAGTAAGGTCTATTCACATACAGAACGAGAAGCCGACAACAGCAGAAAGAAAGTTGCTGTCGTGCTGAGTGGTGGCGGTGCGAAAGGCATGGCACATATTGGTGTGCTGAAGGTGCTGGAGAAAGCAGGCATCCCTATCGACATCATCACCGGCACCTCGATGGGTAGCATCGTGGGCGGCCTCTATGCCATAGGCTACAATGCCCATTCACTCGACTCCTTAGCACGTGCCCAGGACTGGTCCTTTGTCATCAGTGATCGTGAGAATCTGCGCAACCAGAGTCTCAGCGACATGAAGAAGCAATATACCTACGCCATCTCCTCATCCGTTTTCGGTGGTAAGCGCAATAAGCAGGCGGGCGGACTCATCAAGGGTAAAAACCTTGCGGAACTGTTTGAGAAACTCTGTGTGGGTTATACCGACTCTCTTGACTTCTCACGTGATCTCCCCATCCCCTTTGCCTGTGTGGCAACCGACATCATCAGCTATACGGAATACGATTTCCATAGTGGCAAATTGCCTCAGGCCATGCGTGCCTCAATGGCTATCCCCGCAGTCTTCTCACCTGTCAGAATAGACAGTTGCGTACTCGTGGATGGCGGCATGCGAAACAACTTCCCTGTGGATATCGCCCGTCAGATGGGAGCCGACCTGGTGATCGGCATCTCCGTGCACGACAATCCAAAGACCGTCGACGACGTATGGGACACCATGAGTGTGCTGGGCCAGATCATTGATGCCAATACGAAGAACAAATTCGAGGAGAACAAAGCCCTCACCGACATCTTTATGTATGTCGATCCCAAGGGATATGGAGCTGCCAGCTTCTCAGCTTCTGCCATCGACACCCTAATCCGGCGCGGAGAAGAAGAGGCCATGCGCCACTGGGACGAGCTGATGGCACTGAAACAACGTATCGGTATCGATAAAAACTATCATCAGAGGACACTCCATCCTTTGCAACCAACCATCATGACCGAAAACCAGCCCGTAGCAGGGTTCGAGTTCGTCAACATGACAACAGAAGATGAAAAGTTCCTGCGTCAGAAATTCCACCTTTCCAAACTTGACAGCATCAACGCGTCGAAAGAGCAGGAGATAACAACCTCCATGCGTCTCGACTTGTTCTATAATTCTGCGGAGTGCCATCTGGTACCCAAGGATTCTGCCTATGTGGTACGCCTCACGGCAGGTAATCGCAAATCGCCACGCCTCTATGCAGGTCTCCGCTTCGACACAGAAGAATATGCAGCCATACAACTTGGTCTCAACGTACCGCTGAAGACCACTACCCCTGTAAGTACCGATATCACCCTGCGCCTGGGCAAGCGGCTGATGGCAGGCGCCGACCTGATGATCCACCCACGCAGCTTCACACGTCCTACGCTCAGCCTGTCATTCAGAAGAAATGATCTCGACATCTATATCAACGGCGATCGAGACTATAACATGATCTATACCCAGTGGCAGTCCGATCTGACACCTATCAATTTCAACCTGCGCTCCTTCAACCTCCAGTTAGGCTTGCAGTGGGACTATATACATTTTATCAGCAAACTCAATTCAGGTTCATCGTCAGATATGGCGCAGATAAAAAACGATCACTATTTCAGTTACTTTGCCCGAATCAAATACAACAACGAGGACAACTGGATCTTCCCCACCCGAGGCGTGCGCTTCAATGCTGAATATACCTATCTAACTAACAACTTTGCCAAACTGAAGTCCTATACTGCCGACGGCACCTATGAAGGCAAGAAGTCAGGCACAAGCATCCTCAGTGCCAACTGGCGCATGTCGATTGCCTTCGGTTCAAGCCTTACTATCCAGCCCATGCTCTATGGTCGCCTCCTCTATGGCTCCGTAATACCCAGCATCTTTGGTAATACCATCGGTGGCGACTGGTTTGGTCATTACATCAAGCAACAGATGCCATTCGCAGGTATCGGCTGGATGGAATACGTTGACAACCAGTTTGTAGCTGCCCAGCTACAGGCACAGCAGCGCATGGGCAACAACCACTACATCTTGCTGCGTGTGGCAGGTAGCCAACAGGCAGACAAGGTGAGGAACCTGTTCGACAGGAGTACCCTGATTGGTGTGCAGGCTGCCTATTACTATAACACGATGTTTGGTCCGCTCGGTGGCACGTTGGGTTATAGTAATCACACCAAGGTACCTTACTTCTACCTGAACCTCGGCTACGAGTTCTAACGCATGGAATAGGGACGATGACTGAGATTTGTCGCAGATTGTAGCGGATGTCACGTTAATAAACACTAATTTTTCTAGTGAAGTGATATTCTTAGCAAAAGAAATCCGTACCTTTACAACAAAAAACAAAACTTAATAATTTTATTGGTAAAATCAAAAAAACGCTATACGTCGATGAAGACTCAAGTAGAGATAAATGAGGGTAAGGCAGTTGCCACCTTTGATGGCAGGATGGAATCTCATCTCATCCATGAAGTTACCATAGCCCTGACCCCGCTCTTTTCGCTTAAGAACACTGATATCACCCTCAATTGCTCCAAGTTGACGTACATCTCTTCCAACGGGTTACGATTGCTTCACACATTGATCATGACTGTGAGACCGAACAGATGTAACCTCTACATACAAGGTGCTAGCGACTATCTGATAAAGGTTTTAGAAAAAACAGGATTTGACAAGTGTTTCTATTTTAAATAAGGATATTCATTTATATTATTTCTATATGGCAGAATCAACTACAACAAGTAGCTCAACCTATCGCTACCAAATGACGTTAGGAAACTATATTGGCGAGAGTTCGCCAGGTACTTTGACATTAGTGCAAGGCCAAAAAGTATTAATGGATGATTCCGAAAAAGGTGTCACCTACAATGTCACCTTGGGTGGCGTGAAGGTCAATAAAAAAATCTATCAGCCCACAGAGATAGAAGCTGAAGTTGACTTTGTCATGAGAAGTACTGACTCTTCGGGCAATAAGAAGATGCTAACCCCATCGTTTGAGACGACTAAAAATTTGTTTGTGAGGCGAGAGGTCCTGCTGCAGATTATCGAAATAAGCGGAACAGAAAACAATAACAATGATGATTTCAAGAGCTATACCGTAGCGAAAAGCTGCTTTATTTATGAGGTGAATCCTAAGCTGAAGCGAGAAGGAAACGGTAAGAAGATGACTGTCAAGCTGAACATCTTCAGTATGGATAAGCTGATGACGATCAACAAGTACAGTAAGGCTTATGTAGCCCGTAAGCTCGGCTCTGAAATTCTGAAGCCGGAGAGTCTTAACTTCGGTACGAAGAGTGACAGCGAGACACCTTTGATACAAACTAATAAGGACGGCCTGCGTTTCCTGACCTATGAAGAAGAGATTTCAACGACGGATACCAACGGTAAAAACACGCCAACACGCATCTGCACCGAGTTTATCCAGCCTTACCTCGTACAGTATAATGAATCGTTCTACGACTTCATGGTGCGCACAGCCAACCGTTGCGGTGAGTTCCTCTACTTCGAGGATGGTGAACTGGTATTAGGTCTGCCTGCCAGCGACGATGTTGAGGTTATCGATGAATATAATTCTATCACTGAGCGCGGAATCTCACCCGACCCGCTGGTCATCACACCTTACCACTTCGACAGCGTGAAGGATGGCAAAGGTGAGATGGGTGATCTGAACTACGAGAACATCGACAAGAATGATGACGGTTTCCCCGATGATGTCTTCCCCGATCATACGGCGAGCAATGCCGAACTGGCTCATGATGAGTATATCTACCCGCTGCAGAAGGATCTGTTCGACACTTTTAAGCGCGAGTGTAACTATGACGGCACTGCCACCAATGGCACGCTCTGGAGACTGATTCCGCTTCTGAAGACACTATTCCTCTCTGACGATGCTGCCACAGCGCTGGTAAGCTGGGCCATTGGTGGAGAGGCAATCAATACGCTCAAAGCCTATTTTGGCAAGAGTAATGCCAACAAGGATGGAAATGAGGCATGGATCGATCCATACAAAGGCACTAAGCACGCTGACTCAAGCAACAACAAGGTCGTGCATTTTGCGCCGGAGAACCCTGACGGATGGACAACCATCGATTACTACAACGATATCCGGAAGCATGAGGAAGAACAGCAGCGCAAGATTGTTTGCGTCGATATGGGAGCCACCTATGCCAACCTCAAATTAGGTGAGAAGATATTTATCGATGGTCTTGACGGCCCGTATGTGATCATTCAGATTCAGGAGTCATCCGAAGAGACATGGGATGATGACTACAAACAATACGATACAGATTCATCCGACCAGTCAGAAGGTTCACGTTCACTGAAATTCTTTGCCATCCCATCTTACAAAGACAAGAATGGCAATGAGCAGTTCATTCCGCCTTTACAGGATGTGCCCGTCGTCCGCAAGGCAGGTCCTCAGGCAGCTTTCGTCACCGACAATATGGATCCCAAATATCAGGGGCGTGTGCGTGTAGCTTATCCATGGCAGTCATTAGGTAGTGCTGTCAAGCAGGAGGTGATCGATGCTACGCAATCTTTGAAGTTGGCTAAGGCCAAAAAACTGGAGTTGATGGAGCAGCAAGCGTCATTGGCAGAATTATTGACAGAAATGAGTTCTGAGACCCAGGAAGTGATAGATTATGCAAATGCCGACAGCGACACCCGTGCCTCGATGATGGAGAGCAAGGAAAAGGAGATCAGCGCTCTGAAAGAGGAAGTCGATGAGTTGGATTCAAAGTGTGATAAACTTCTGTCAACAATAGATAGCCTGTCAGCTGAGATCAGTGATCTCAAGAAGAAGAAAGATCTCAGCGAAAGCGACCAGACCACTTTATCCGAAAAGGAAGCCTACCTGGAAACCACAATGCAGGAGAGGGAGAAAACTATGTCCGAACTTGAAAAGAAGCAGTCCAAGTTTGTTAGGCTTCAGAACCAACAGAACGCCATGGAAAAAGCGGCTGAAGAGAACGACCAGGAAAACGATGGCTCTGGGGCCTACAACATTGAGGAGGACAACTCTGCCGTTGTCGCTATGAAAGAACACTATCAGGAGGTGGTAGGCAACTATCAGGAGTGTTGTGAGAAGATTGAAGAACAAGAGAAGAAGATCGGTGAATACGAGAAAAAGAAAGAGACAGTCCAGGCCTACTACGACGAGAGCGTCAAAGCCATGTCGTCACCGTGGATCCGTGTTGCCTCCCCCATGGCCACAGACGGTGGTGGTGTCTTCTTCAAACCGCATGTGGGCGACGAGGTACTCATCAATTATGACAACAACAATATCGAGCGCCCCTACGTCGTGGGCAGCCTCTACTCCAAGAATGTGCTCGATCCCTCAGAGAATATTCAGCGTAAGGCCAATCCGCTGATACAGGCAAAAGATGTCTCGATGTCGATGATATCACGTAATGGTCATCATATCACCTTTACCGACCCAGATTATGGTGGTAACTTTATCACGAATTTTCTCTCCCCGGGTATCGGCTTCATAGCCAGCCTGGCCGGACTGGATGAGTTTGGAGAGAATATCAGGGATTTGTCAGGTGGTATCCACATGGGCGACCGCTACAACATCAATGAGATTGAGTTGTGCACCCACAAGCGTGAAGTTAATATCAGGTCATCGTTGGGAACAATCACCCTGAATGCCTTCAATGGCATCAGTATCGATGCGCCTAATGCCGACGTGACCATCAAGGGTATGAATATCAACCTCATTGCAGGCAATAAAGTGAATATCATTTCGGGTAACAACATTAAGGAGCCGAAGATAGATGATCCTGAAGGAAAGGGCGCTTATATCGGTAGTTTACTTGTCGGAACGGTTATTGGTGGCGGTATAGGTGTTGCTTCAAAACTGTTCCTTGAAGACACCTTGGATTTCTCGACAATCCGAAGAATGCTGGAGATCTTCGTCCGCCCTGTCGATGGTACGATGCTCATCAAGTCGAAGCGTTATCTGAAACTTGAGGCAGGACCTGGTACGGCTTACGTGAAAGCTGACCGCTATAAGAAAGCGAAGAAGCAAGGCAAAGCCTCATGGTTCTTCAAAGGAAAAGCGACTGGCGGCGATACCAAAGCGGATCTGGAGTTGTTCTTCCAGGCTGTCATCGAGTGTGTCGAATATATCTCCAAAAAGGTCGACGAGTTCTATGATACTTATGATAAGCTTTGGAAAGATGCCTTCTTCAAGAAACTCGCCTATAATGACATTGCCAAGCACCTGCTGAAGGATGTGAAAGAACCCAGTCTGAATGAATTGGCTTTCATATTCCCATGGAATGAAGATACTTTAACGAAAAACACTTATAAAGGCTATTTTGATGACAATGTGGAAACCTACATGAACCAGTGGATTGGAAAGAGTGAAGGTATCAAGTATGGCTATCTGGAAGAAGAGGCTCTTGCCGCTGGTAAGGCGCTCTACAAACTTGTCCAATACGGCAAGAGTGCAAGCTTGTTTATGGATGATATTAAAAAGACGATGGACAAGGGAGACTATAACTGGGTGGTAGATTGTGCCCAAAGTTGTATAAACGAACTTTCCAAAGGATGGGATCAAAAATGGTTGGAATACTACACAGATAACAAGGACAAATTCTGTTTTTGCTGCGACGCAGATTTTGTAGATTACCCCGATTATAATACTGGTCATAAAGGCAGTTATCCCGATCCTTTCTCAAGGTATAACCAGACCATCTTCAAACGCAAGCTTCTGCTGGCATTCTTGTATAGGGTAAATGACAGTAACTATAACGAGAACCACAAATACATCTATGTCGGCTACGATATGGATTATGTCAACAAGACCAATTCATACCGCCAGGAGCATTACTGGAAACGTCAGATCCAGAATATAGATTTTTATCAGCAGAGACATAAATTCATGAGAACAGTCTTTGAGGAGACATGGGACAAGAGTAGAGACAAGTTCCGTGATAACTTCCAGTCTCTGGACCAGAATGTCTGGGAAGGCTCGAAAGACGGACAGATATTGTTCTCTGACAGGGAAGATGCCACTTTGAATTTCAATGCGAATGGTACCGGACTGGATCCTGCGAGTGATGCAAACCTCGGTAATATGGATCGTCTGAAGAGAATACTGATGGGAATAAAGTAGTGAGAAGTTCAAGAAAATAAAGAAGAGAATAATATGGATTATATATATGAGAAATGGGAGGAGAAACTCTCCGATTTTCAGGACAATGTAGAGAGTGAGCTGAAAGAGATCCGGCGCATCAAGGCTGAGATGCAACAGATGCAAGCCGACATGGTTTCTGACATGATGAAGGGGCGCTATGTGCGCGACCATGATTGTCTGGTACTGTCAGCCCCCAAAATCATCATCGGCAATGTGGACTGCAACGGCACCCAGTTCGAAGGCGGCTCTGAGGTTATCATCCGAGGCTCACAGGTGGGCATCCAGGGTACTGGAGAAGGCGGCGAGGTGGAAGTGCGTGCCGCCAGCATCCGCCAGATAGCCGAAGACCCTGGTGTTGACGGTCTGGAGCACGTGGTAGGCACATTGTCACAGATAGTCAGCCAGGCCCGCAACATCATCATCCAGAGCAACGATGTCGATTCTGATGATGACTCCTGCAAAGGTACTTTCTCGGCAACACCCGCTTCCACGGGAACAAGTGGCGTATGCATTCATGCCGACAAGCAGATCGATATTCAGGCAGCGGCGACAGCCGAAAGTCGTCAGGAAGATCTTGAAGACCAGATTTCGGCTTTGGAGAAAAAGCAGTCTGCCCTTCAGAGCGAGGCTAAGGGCTGCAAGGAGTCCTTCGACGATCTGGCCAGTGAGCTCAAGGACCTGCTGGATGAGAAGGAAGACCAGATGGATGACAATGATGACGTGCGTACCAATTATAAGGAGATCAGAATTCTGAGCGATAGTATTGAGGACACCGCAAAGCTGTTGGCAAAACAGTCGTATGCCTATATCGAAGTGCTCTCACAGCTGGCAGAAACCAACCGCCAGTTACAATGCTTCAAGAATGAGAAGGACAGCATCACCACAGGCGATGACTTTACAGGCAGTACGACAAATGCCAGTGTCAGCATCACAGGTGAGACCATCAACCTCCTTTCTGCCGACGGCGAGGGTAACCTGCGCGACAACGAAGGCGCAGGCATTAATATGGTTGCCAACGAACTGGCTATTGCCTCTATCGATAGCAAAGGCGCACTGAACGAGAATGGCAAGGTGAGCATCCAAGCCAGGAATATTGAAGTCTCGACAGCTGGTACTGCAGATACAGCCTATGATGAAGAAGGTAATCTCACCACAGCAACCTACACTGCCGAGGGCGACTTTACCCTGAAGTCGAAGAACATCACCATCGAGGCTGTCGATTACGAGGTGGCAGACAGCAAGGAGAAAGAGAAACAGCTCACTGACGACAGCAAGATCAAGCTCCGCGCCAAGACCATCGAGGTGAGCACCGAAGGCTCTGCCAACATCGAGGTTGATGACACAGGTGCCATCACCAGTGCCAACTACACGTCGGAGGGCGACTTCATCCTGACATCGAAGAACGTTACCATCAAGAGTGTGGATAACAACATCGAGAACGGCGAGGAGAAGGAGAATGCCCTGACAGCAGAAAGCACTGTGAGCATCCGTGCCGAGAAGGTGGATATCAAATCTACCGATACCGAAGGTAAGGCTACAGGTAGCGTCAGTGTGAATGCGAAGGAGATTAAGGTGAAATCGATGGATACCGACAAGGAGAGCGGCGAAGATGCTGCCCTCGCAGAAGGCAGTACAATGCTGCTCGTATCAGAGAAGATATACATGGGCTCTAAGTCCGATGATATCAAGTCGAAGAAGGTGCAGATGGTGTCCGAGGAGATCGGTGCCTTTGCCGACAAGACCATCGAGGCGCAGCAGGGCGACGGCAAAGCCGTGGTACAGCTTGCCGACGGCACAGCGTCCGTCTCTGGCGACAAGACGCAGATATATGGCCCAACCACCATCAACAACAAGGCAGAGATCAAGGACAAGCTCACAGGCACTGAGGGCTCCTTCAGTGTGGTTAAGGTCAGCTCGGCGTTCACATCACCGAATATCAGCGATGGTGCCGGCTCTGCCAGCGGCAGCAGTAGCGACCTGAGCACCAAGCTCAAGAAAGAAGAGGCAAGTTAGGAAAAAGTAAAAAAAAGATAGATATGAATAATTTTATTAATGCGGAAATAAATGATTTTAATCAGAAGGAGAATGGTTATTTGGCGCTGTTCTGCATCCGTTTGGGCAATTTCAATGTCAAGGCAGATGCACAGGCCATGATTCCGGTGACAGTGTCATTGAGTGATTCTGATTATAACTTCGAGGACGTGGCTAGTGCCACCCGTCCGAATGACTACACCTTCGACGTGACACCCAAGAACGAGAACAACACGCAAGCCATCATCCAAGGTGTGGCAGAGATGCACCCAGAGTTTAAGGTCGCAGTGAAGCTCAAGGAATATTCCGACGGCTCAAAAGAGAAACATATCATCTATACGATGCCCGATGTCACCAAGGAGCGTCGTGATCTGCTCAACGAGATGTGCAAGACATGCTATGATGAGTGTCTGGCAAAACTCGAGATGACCTACACCAAGCGCCTGGCAGATACAGCCCAACTGCTGCTGAAGATGCCCGAAGATGCAGATAATGCCAGGAAAGCATTCAAGAAGACTTATAATGATGCCAAGGAGAACGCCGAGAAGTTGCTGAATGCCAAGCTTAAGGAGATAGAGGAAGGTTACCAGCGCTATCTTCAGGGCAAGGACAATATATGGGAAAATTCATACGAGAACGATCCTGCCTTTGATTACATTAATGAGGCTGAGGATATAGATGCTTAATAAAAACGATGGAAAATAAAGAGAAAATTGATGTAACCCTTAAGGGTACAACGCTTACGATTACCTTGGGTAGGAAACTTTTAGCCGACAATGCGCCGGCATTAACCGAAGAACTGACAAAGTATGTTGGCCAGGACATCCATGAAGTAGTGTTTGATGCCTCAAAACTGAACATCATTTCGAGTGCAGGTCTTCGCGTGGTCTTCTTTGTCAGTCAGAAGATAGGTAACAAGCCCAATATCGTGTTTCTGAATTGCGCACCTGAGATCCATACTGTTCTCAAGCACGTGGGTCTGGCTCAGTTTATCGAATTCAAGCAACTTGTAACAATTAGAAAGGAATTCAAGAAGGATGTCCTCGAAGAATTCGCGGCTAATAACGACATTGTCTGCTATCAGATGAAGATGGGCGAAACTGATGACTAAGCATTGAGATGAAAAAACAATTCCAATCCTTCTATAAACGCCTGTCACAACGCATCCTGCTCGTATGCCTGTTGACGATTGTCATGCTTGGCCTGCATGTGATTACATTTGTAGTAGCAGGACTTGTACAGATGATGAAAATCTACTTCTATAGTGAATTGAAGGCCAGTAGCGAGACGATAGCCAAACAACTCGACGCAAAAACCAACCAAGACGCCTTCTATCAATACATGAAGCAGATAGATGTAGATATCAACAAGGCGCCGTTCTTAAGAAATTCAGATGAGCATGGCAAAAAGTGGGCCTATAGTGTTGTCGTTGACAGCACAGGCACCTACCTCTATCACCCCGACAAGCAACGCATCGGGAAGCAGAATCTGTTCGACGACCTCCAAGAGCCTGCTTGGAAAAATTTTACAGGCAAGACGTCTACCGTTATCGTTGACTATGAGATGATTACCATCGATGATACTTATGCCGATATCTTTTATATCAGAAGACCTGGCACATCTTGGACCAACGCCATCGTCGTACCCATTGAGGCACTAATGAGTACTACAAACATCACTGCATTCATCCTTCTGACATTCATTATTTTAGGTATGCTGGCAACCTATTGGATCAGTCGTCGCTCCATCCGCCGCGCTACCCTACCCTTGCAACAGCTTACCGAAAGTGCCGACGAAGTGGCAAAAGGTAACTTCAAGGCACCCCTGCCCCAACTGAAATATAACGACGAGATCAGTCAGTTGCGCGACTCCTTCGGCAATATGCAGCACTCGCTCACGCAGTATATCGAACAGCTCAAGACCACTACCGCACAGAAGGCAGCCATTGAGAATGAGCTCAACATCGCCCGGGATATCCAGCTGTCGGTAGTGCCCACCCAGTTCCCCGAACTGAAGGATAGCATCATCTACGGCAGCATGACACCCGCCAAGGCTGTTGGCGGCGACCTATACGACTTCTTCGTGCGTGATAAAGAGCTCATTTTCTGTATCGGTGACGTCAGCGGAAAAGGCGTTCCTGCCGCCCTGTTTATGATGATGACCAGAAGTCTGTTTCGCGCTTATGCCGCCGATGGAGATACGCCAGACCGTATTGTCACGCGGATGAACCGGGTGTTGAGTGAGAACAACGACAGCTATATGTTCGTCACCCTGATAGTAGGCATATTCGATATGGAGTCAGGTGAACTTCGCTATTGCAATGCCGGTCATGAACCCCCTATCATCATCAACCAGGAGGCACATTTCCTGGAATTGGATTCCACCTTCCCTGTAGGACCCATTGCCGATGCCACCTATCAGACACATGCCGTTGTCTTAGAGCCGCAGTCCAGCATTCTGTTCTACACCGACGGACTGACCGAGGCGATGAATGCAGAAGAAGAAGAGTTAGGTGCGGAGCGCGTCTTCGATGAGTTGAATCAAATCATCCACAACGCGCAGGCCTCACCCAAGCTCTTGATAGAGCGCATGACGCAAGCCGTTCACAACTTTGCAGGCGGTACCGAACAAAGCGACGACCTTACTCTACTTTGCATTAGAAGAGAGTCCCTCTAGCATAACCTCAAGCAGAAGGGCGTTCTCTGACATCCTTTGATATACAGATCAATTGTAAGCATTCGTTGAAATACACGTTGTTTCCGTACCCTCTCACCCTTTTGAGGCTAACTGAGCCAAATGCAAAGGTAAAAATTTTTCAATCAAACAAATTTTTAGGCTGAAAATTTGAAAAAAGAGAATTCACAAGGCTTGTGGAAACTAAAGTTCAAACCTTGTGGAAACTAAAAAATCGAGGCAAAGAGATTTCCTTTGCCTCGATTAATTTTTTAGGGTCATTTTTCAACTATCTATCACTTTTCGCTTTAATTCATTTAATATCAGATTGTTATATAATGTGATACTTTTTAAACATCTATCACTACCATCACTCATAGTAAAACAACTTGTTTTACTGTCTAAAAAGGCATCTTTTACGATGATTAAAGCTATCTTAATCGATACAAAACAAGTTGTTTTACTTTTTAAGATGATATCTCTTTTGTCTTTAATGCTAATCCTTGGGTGAGTCATTTATGTTCGTAAGCGATTCCATCAGACATAGACAACTTTGTTTGTTCATCAACCTAAAATTGACGTACTTTTGCATCAGGTTTAAGATTCATACGTTAGTTAGAGTATATAGTTTCTTTTTCATCTGAATAATGCTTTTGATTGATTGTTTGTTATTTGTTAGTAATGTTAGCATACAGGGTTCGCAGGGATGCGAGTCCTTTTGCTTTTCAGGTATTGGTATTCTAGTATAAATTATTTTGTATAACAAATCTCTGTCCATATGTGAGCTTCCTTCAGTTTGTCTTTGGTACAGATGGCAGATGGCAGTTTATTTGGGGAGACAAAACTTTATAGAACTAAAAACTATAGTTATAAAATACTATATATATAATATATATATTATATATATAGTAAAATTTTTGTTGAAAGATTATTGGTACTCCTGAGAAAACTGCCATCTGCCATCTGTACCACTTAAGGCTCCTATTTTTAAAACGTGCTATTTTGGGCGATTTATTTGTAAGGTACATGAATTTTTTGTACCTTTGCAATGTCAAATGAGAGAGGTGGAGACACTGCACATTAAGGATAAAAATTGCGAGATTTAAATCTAAAAATTGCGCGCATTAATGGTAGCAAACTTTTCCTTTAACAGTGCCTGTTGAACCGACAAAACGAGACAATGAAATAACTAACAAAATTATTCAACAATCTACTTAAAAACTAATTTTAAATTATGGCTATTAAAGTAATTGCATTAGAAAGCAGAAAGGCTTTCCTAATTTGGGAAGCCTTTCTTCATTTTTTATCTATTGATCTACAATGCATTTTCGATGTCGGCTTCGATGTCGGCAATCTTGACGGTAGGCTCGTAACGCTTCAGAACTTTGCCGTCGCGGCTGATGAGGAACTTGGTGAAGTTCCACTTGATGTCGCTGTTCTTGTCGTAGTCGGCATCGCGCTGGCGAAGCATGTCGTCTATC
The DNA here is from genome assembly GCA_902800595.1 of uncultured Prevotellaceae bacterium. Taxonomy (GTDB): domain Bacteria; phylum Bacteroidota; class Bacteroidia; order Bacteroidales; family Bacteroidaceae; genus Prevotella. Next base: position 21,433 of record CADCFA010000026.1, read on the forward strand.
CTCTTACCTACGGGATCGTTGACATCAAAGCCTCCAAAGCCTTTCTGTGTTTTGAGCCACGTGAAGAGCGGATGGGCTTGCTCGCCGTTGACATCAATCTTATCGAACTGGGGGAACTCGATGTTGTACTTCAACGTACAGAACTCATGGATCTCCTGAATGGAGCCAGGTGCCTGTTCCCCAAACTGATTGCAGGGGAAGTCGAGAATCTCCAAGCCACTCTCATGGAACTGCTCGTAGAGAGCCTCCAGCTCTGTGTATTGAGGGGTGAAGCCGCAAAGGGTGGCTGTGTTTACAATCAGCAGCACATTGCCCTTGTATGTAGAGAGCTGCACTTCCTGTCCTAAATCGTTCCTTACCGCAAAATCATACACACTCGTCTGTGCTGATACGGTCAGCACACTGATCATTGCCATGAGGCAGAAAGAGATTTTTTTAATCATAAGGATAGTTTATTTAATGAGTTGGCAAATTTGTTCCAGATACTGGCGATCTACCTCATCGAACGTGGCCAGCTTCTCACTGTCGATATCGAGTACAGCGATGACAGTGCCTTCACGATTGAACACAGGTACGACAATCTCCGAGCGCGAGGCGCTACTGCAGGCAATGTGCCCGGGGAACTGTTCTACATCGGGTACCACAACCGTCTCCTGACGCTGCCACGCGGTGCCACAGACACCGCGTCCGAAAGGGATATGCATGCAAGCCACAGGACCTTGGAAGGGGCCCAACAACAGTTCGTTTTCAACAACACGGTAGAAGCCCGTCCACCAGAAGTGCATCTCCTGATGGATGGCTGCTGCCACATTGCTCATAACGGCAATCAGATCGCTTTCACCCTCGATGAGTGAAGCGATCTGATTGACTAATGTTTGATATCTCTGCGCCTTCATCAGCCGCCGAAGTTATCGTACATGATACTCTCGGGCTCTACGCCGAGTGAGTCGAGCATACCTACTACGGCCTTTGACATCGGGCCAGGACCGCACATGTAGTACTCGATATCCTCGGGTGCCTCGTGATCCTTCAGATAGGTCTCGAACATCACGTTGTGGACAAATCCCGGAGTATATTTCACGCCTGCGGCATCAGCTGCGGGATCAGGACGGTCGAGTGCCAAGTGGAAGTGGAAGTTAGGATACTCCTTCTCCAAGCCCAGGAAGTCGTCGAGATAGAATACCTCGTTGAGGGCACGTGCGCCATAGAAGTAGTGCATCTCACGGTCCTTGGTGTGCAGCGTCTTCGTCATGTGCATGATCTGTGCGCGCAGCGGAGCCATACCGGCACCACCACCAACCCAGATCATCTCCTTCTTCGAGTCGAAGTGCGGGTGGAAGTCTCCGTAAGGACCGCTCATAATCACCTTGTCGCCTGGTTTCAGTGAGAAGATATATGATGAAGCAATACCTGGGTTCACCTCCATAAAGCCGCTGCGATCGGGCTTGAACGGCGGTGTGGCGATACGAACGGTCAGCATGAACACATCACCTTCAGCGGGATAGTTTGCCATTGAGTAAGCACGGATGGTGGGCTCGGGGTTCTTACACTTCAGCGGGAACAGACCGAACTTCTCCCATGAGGGCAGATACTCGTCGCCTCGAAGTCCTTATCATAGTCGATGCAATCGAAAGCAGGGATCTTGATCTGAGCGTAAGAGCCAGGCAGGAAGTCCATGTGGGCACCGGCGGGCAGCTGCACCTTGAACTCCTTGATGAACGTAGCCACGTTCTTGTTGGAGATAACGGTACACTCATATTCCTTCACGCCGAGGATCGACTCATCGACATGGATCTTCAGATCGCCTTTCACCTTACACTGACAGCCGAGGCGCCAGCCTGCCTTGATCTCCTTACGGGAGAAGTGGGGCTTCTCTGAGTCGAGGATCTCGCCCCCACCCTCAAGCACCTGCACCTTACACTGTCCGCAAGAGGCTTTACCACCACAGGCAGAAGGCAGGAACACACCATTCTCGTTAAGGGTTGACATCAGCGAGTTGCCCTGAGCCACAGAGATGGTACGATCGCCGTTGATTTCTATATTCACATTACCCGAGGGAGAGAGATACTTCTTTGCCACGAGCAGGATAATCACCAGCAAGATGATTACCAGGAGGAACACTCCTATACTATATGCTATAAACTGTGCCATACCTTTTTAAATATTTAAGCCAGAGAAACACATCATCGCCATAGCCATGAGACCCACGGTGATAAACACGATGCCGAGGCCCTGAAGGGGCTTTGGCACATCACAATACTGCATCTTCTCACGGATGGCACCCAGCGCTACGATGGCCAGAGTCCAACCGATACCAGAGCCAAAGCCATAGACTACAGCATCCCACACAGAACCGATGGCCTGAGAGTTGCTGGGATCCATGAGGATACGCTGCTGCATGAACAGCGAGGCACCCATGATGGCGCAGTTAACGGCAATCAGAGGCAGGAAGATACCCAGGGCAGCATAGAGCGAGGGAGAATACTTTTCAACCGTCATCTCCACGAGCTGCACCATACCTGCAATCACAGCGATGAAGAGGATAAACGACAGGTAACTGAGATCAACGCCCTCAACGAGACAGTCGGGACCCAGCACCTTTGTCTGCAACAGATAGTTCACGGGGACGGTAACGGTGAGCACGAAGGTCACAGCCAGACCCAGTCCCATTGAGGTCTTCACGGTCTTCGACACGGCAAGGTAAGAACACATGCCGAGGAAGAAGGCAAAGATCATATTATCGACGAAAATCGAACGGAATAGTAATGATATT
>CADCFA010000027.1 GCA_902800595.1 uncultured Prevotellaceae bacterium
TATCCCTGCAAGACAGGTGATAGAAGAGAATCCGATATTCCAGAATTAATGGAATACTAATTATTATCTGTTATTAGAAATAGTGATACGGATTTAGAATTAAATATGAGTAGAATGATTTTTCTCTTGTTGGCGTTTATCGTCGTTATGTCTGCCAAGGGCCAAAATCGGCAACCCTTCAACCTGATGGTCTATGCCATTGGCGGCGGCAATCTGGATGATAATATCGAGGGGGAGCTCAAGGACCTTCTGCCCGATCCCGATGCCGGATCGACGGATGCGAACGTCTTCGTCCAGATGAAATACTCATCGCCTAAAGGTCTCAAACAGGAGACATCGAGGATGAAGAATAAGTACGAATATAATTATGTGCCTGGCGGCAGACCTGGCTTTGTGTATCGCTACGAACTTACCAATGACCAACTGCCCGATGCGCAGAAGAACATTAAAAATTTTCTCGACCTGACCGACAATGATCTGTGGGGCGGCAGCGAGGCAGAAATGTTCCAACCCGACAGCCTGGCCTCGTTCGTCAGATTCTGCAAGAAAGAGGCTCCCGCCGACAACTATATCCTCATACTGACGGGGCATGGCAGCGGATGGGCTGTCGGTGATCCCGACGACCTGTATCCAAACATCTGCATGAGCCATATCGGCGTGCTGCTCGATGATAATCTGCAGGACCGCGCCATGACCGCCCGGGAACTACGTCAGGGACTGGAGCGCGCAGGCATCCATCTGAAATTGCTCTACCTCGACTGCTGCATGCTGAACAACATCGAGTTCCTCTCGGAACTGACGGGTGTCACTGACTATGTGATGGCGTCAGGCCACTCCAACCGAGGCGGCAGTTACGAGCATCTGCTGACAGCGCTGGAGAACATTGCCCAGGGGAAGAGTTTCGAGAGCGAGATGAGTGCCTACCTCGACAGTGTGGCTGCACAGCACAATGATTATTTGCCTGAAGACAAGGGCACGAAGGTGCCGTTGAACAAGGATTTCGTACTTACCGACATGAGGAAGCTGCCCGCTGTATGGGAGCCTATGCGTCGCTTTGTCAATTTCCTCTGCACGCATCTGACTAACAACTCAGCCGACTACGTAACGCCCAGTTCGAAGTGCTATCAGTATTTCAACGATGATCCAATGTACGATCTGCTCGACTATTGCCGCCTGCTGGTGGAGGGCCCTTATAAAGACAGCCAGGAGCTGCGTGCCATTTATGCCGATCTGAAACGCGCCACACAGGCGGCTCAGGTACATCACGCCTATGCCTTAGACCATACCGGCCTGAAGGTTGACTACCCACTGAGCTATAGTATCACACTGGGTGCACTGGGCAAACTAACTGCCAATTACGAAGAGCAGCGCATTGACGACCTTTTGGGCTATCTGTGTTACGACAACGATGGGCAGCCCGTGCTCTGGCAGGCCAGCAGCAATAAGTATATCACTATCGAATGGGGAATGTCCAATCCGCAGTTGGTGTGGGCGAAGACCATGATTCCTACTGAGTTCGAACGTCGAACAGGCTGGAGCCGTTGGCTGATGAAGAATCCCATGATGCCCATCCATAATCCACCTTATAATGACAAATACGATCGTTACAGGAACTGAATCCCTTGTGTTATAAGGATTTTCCTCTAATAATGGATGTAGATGTAGGCGTATGTAAAGAAGATGACAATGGTCAGTAGGACGACGATGATCGTGAAGGGGATGAGGGCAACGAGCAGTCGCCAGATGGTGCTCCAGTAGCTGTAGCCCGAAAATTGCTTGATGGGGATGATGGCCAGTAGTAGGAGCAGCGTACTGATCACCTCATCTGTCTTTGAACCGAGGGCCAACAGTAATGAGGGGACGATGCTGTAGATCAGAAGCATATTGGTGATGTAGATCATTGCCACGAAGCACTCCGAAAACCGTAAGTCTGGTATGGCAGGACTATGGCGGAACATCATGTAGAGCGGCACGGAGAAGAGTAGCAGACCAGCGAGACACACCAGCGAGACATGTTTGTTGTACCACTCCCAGGTAATTAAGTTTATCTCTTCAGTGTCAAACATGTTTAATACCTTTTTCTTCTTTTGCTGCCTTGCCCTTTCCTCGGCAGTGAGTGTATTGTCGGTCTCTTCTTCTGCTTTTCCCTTTTTTGCCTCCGCCTGTTTTTGCTCAGTCTTAGCCTCTTTTATGGTCTTCTCATATTGCTCCTGCTGTAGCTGGAAGCGGTTCTCGCCCTGAAAGTTCATGCCCGTGTCTATCAGAAGTGTCAGGGTGAGGAGAAGGAAGAACATCTTGAAGGGAGGAAAATAGGCCATCTGCATACCTCTGAGGTAGTCGCGGATCATGTAACCAGGACGCAGTATCAGGTCACGGATGCTACGGAACATACCCCGATTGCCCAAGCCCCAGACGTCAAGAAACAGCAGAAACGCATTCTTGAAGGAATAGCGGCCTATCTTGTAAGACTGACCGCATCGGGGACAGTAGTTACCCGTATAGTGCGTGCCACAGGTAGCGCACTCGTGTTGCTCCTCAGAGAGCGGAGCCACCTGGTGAGGCTGCTGCTCCCATTCCTTAAATCGCCTGTATGTGTCTTTTACATCTTTCATTCAGACTGCAAAGATACAAATAATGAACTAAAATCGTGCGCTTTTTGGGATTTATTTATGGACTTTTTTTGATGTGAGCCAGATTTTTGTCCCACATTCATAAGATGTTGAAACTGGTTCATTACTTCGGGAAAGTGGAAAACTTCGCTCGAAAAAGTTCAAATTGAGGGAAAATAATCGCTTAAATGTTTGCATAATTCACTAAAAAACATTACATTTGCATTGTTGCTCAAAAATAGACATCAGGTATCAAAATTTGCGGCATAACTATACAGAAAATTTTTCTAAGTGCACTAGTAAGTTTTTTATAGTATAAGCGCAGAAATTGCGACTAAGGGGGAAATTTTAAGAAATGGGAAAATACTTGACAATACAAAAAGGCTTTGTTTGCCGTTATGCTGACCATGTGAAGCGGACGGCACACTGCACTTACTGCATGAGAAATATGGATTTCTATACGCCTATTAGATTCAGCAGATAAGCCATGATGCAGCAGATAGCCGCTACAGGGAATAATCCTAAGCGGAGCCATGCTGCTATGATGCCAGCCAACAGGGTGATCACGCCAGTGGTGAGTGACAAGGTTGTGAGAACCATGTCTGGAAAGGTCATCACTGCCAGTGTGACGAAAGGCACATAATAAAGGAAACTGCGCACAAAACGATTGCGGATCTGCCCCCTGATGAACACCATCGGTATCACACGAATCAGGTTGGTGATTACGATGGCCAGCAGGATGTAAATGATGACACTATGCTTCTCCATCGTTCTCCGTCTTTATAGGTTTAAGCCATGCGGCAACAGCAGAGATCACAATCGTCAGCACCACGGTGCGCATGCCACTGCTCCACTGACCTACAACAGGGGCTATGGCGCACAGACCGCTCAGCACGAAACTTGCTATCAGTGCATAAAGCACGTTGCGGTCATGGCGGGCAGGTGGGATGATGATAGCCAGAAACATGCCGTAGAGCGACATGCTGAGGGCGGTGACCATCGGCTGTGGTAACAGGCTGCCTGCTATGATGCCTATCGCACAGCCCGACGCCCAGAAAAGGGTTGATATCAGGGCGGCTGCATAGGTGTAGGATGGGGGACAGTATTCACGATGGACCATAGAGATGCCAAACACCTCATCGGTGATGCAGCAGGCCATCAGGATACGGTGAAACAGCGAAGTGCCAGGCTTGATTCTCTGCGAGAGAGCCGCACTCATCAGCATATAGCGCAGGTTGACCACCAGGCACATGGCAACCACCTCCACATAAGCTGCGTTTACAGCCACCAGTGTGTAGGTGCCATATTCGCCAGCAGAAGCACGGGTGAAGAAGCTGCTCAGGAATCCCAAGGGGGCCGTCAGTCCTGCCTTCGAGGCGATGATGCCAATCGAGAAGGCCACAGCCAAGTAGCCCAGTGCAATGGGTATCCCATCGCGTAAGCCCATTAAAACCTCATTCCCGGATGTTCCCTGACAATGTTCGTTCACCATTACGAATTCAGAAATAAGTGCTTTAATCGTCCATCGGATAGCGGACACCCCATTTCCGGCGGAAGTCATCCATGAGCTGCATGATATAGAGCGTCTCTTCCAGCGGCATCTCACGAGGTTCCAAAAGTCCGTTGATCAGGGCTTGTCTGCAGGCGATGAACTGATATTCGTAGCCTGTAATCTGTTGGGGCACGTGTATGTCTTCCACAAACTCGCGATCGTGGGTGTTGACGGTTATCTTCTGCGGATTATTGATGTTGTCGATAATGAGATTACCCTCCGTTCCAGCTATGACGCCAATGTTGTCGCCTACGCAGGCAGCACTCGACTGGAGGTTGCAGAGCATGCCGTCGCTCAGTGTCAGTGTCATGGCATTGGTGAGATCCATGCCCGTCAGGCTCTTCACGCAGGTACTCTCTATATTCACAATATCGGCTGGGAAGAACATACGGACAAAATTGAGGGCATAGACACCCAGATCGAGCAGGGCACCGCCACAGAGGTCGGCTCGCATGATGCGGGGCTTATCACCCATCGAGTAGCCCAGGGTGGCAGTGAGCAGACGGGGCGTGCCGATGCGTCCGCTGCTGATGAGATCGCGCACGATAGTGACAGCTGGTTGATAGCGTGTCCAGATGGCTTCGGCAAGGAATACCTTACGCTCACGTGCAAGATCGACAATCGCTTTAGCCTGTTTCCAGTTTGCCATGAAGGCTTTCTCTACCAGACAGGGCTTGCCAGCCTTGAGGGCTTCCGTCGTCACATCGTAGTGATGGGAGTGAGGAGTAGCCACATACACGAGATCGACATTTGGGTCGGCGATGAGCTGTGCGTAAGAGCCATAGGCTTTCTTTGCATGCCATTGTGCAGCAAAGGCGTCGGCTTTTTCCTGAGAGCGTGAAGCGATGGCGTAGCACTCACAGTCTGTGAGGCCGTTGAGGGTGATGGCTGCCTTTTCGGCAATCCATCCGGCACCGATGATACCGATGCGCAATTTCAAGTCGTTAGTCATATCAAGTTGGTTCTATATTATCTGTAAAGGGTGACGGTCCCTCCGTCACTCTGACAATATCTGCGTAGCAGTTCCTGAATGAAACGGGCATTCTCGAGCACTCGTTCTTCTTGTCCGTCGTAGCCGTTGATGAGCACCACAAGATGGGTGGTCTGGAGTGTCATCTTCGTACGCTCATTGTCGCTGGTGGGAGTACCCACACCGCCTTGGGCATCACGATATACTGGCAGTCCTGCGATGTTGAGCATGCCGCGCCCAATGCCTTCGTAGGGCTCTCCTTCACGTCCCACACCAAGGGTGAGCGTGTCGCCTACAAACTTATCGGCATCAAAGCCGCCAATGCTGTAGCCATAGGCGATGCTGGCGAGGTTGACGAGATCCACCAGTGTGTCTATCTGATAGAGCTCCTTGCCCTGTAGCATACGCCGGATGAGCTGTTCGCTGGCAGGACGGTAGCGTGAGGGATCCTTGCCACATGCCTTGTACACCCGGCGTGTGGCAGCAATTCCAGACAGTTCTTTGAGACTCTCCGTGGTTAGTTCTTGGCGGAAACGGTTTTCGAGTGCGTGTATCTCATCCCATAGGGTAGCGTTATATGTCGAGTTCACAACCTGTGCCTCGACTGCAGCTCCCACGAAGTTAGGGCATACGTTCTCAATTTCTTGCGAAACGATAATGTCCATGTAGTTACTGATCTGGATCTCTTTGGTAATGAAACTCGCGTATGTTAGGATTACTGCCTAAGTCAGTCTCTTCGATTTTTACCGGGTCGAGCAGCTTCTGCTCATATCCTTTATGCACGGGTGCTATATCGAGTAGCAGATCAGAGTACTGGAGCGTAGAGAACACGAAACCGAGGAAGCCTACACCAATGCGTAAGCCTTCTGGGTGCATGTTATTATAGATATGAGATGTGGAGTAGAAGAGGTGGCGATAAGATTCCAGTTTGTTGTACTTGTGATAGGCCTCCAGTACCTCTGGTGCGATGTTGGTGGTATCGGCTTCTGTAAACGAGTAAGTAATGTTATGTACAAAGTCGTCGATGGCGTCACCTTTATGTCTGTTGTTGTCTTCGAGGCACTGCATCACGTTGTCTGTCATTACCATGGTCATCTCCTTCTTGGTAGGTGTTGAGAAATAGGCGATGAACAGGATGGCGAGTATGATGCCACCAATAAAGATAATACGTCCGCCCTTGCTGCTGAGCAATTTTTGGGCGAAATTCTTCTCTGAGTCTGAGTAGTTGACTCTTTGTCTGCGATTGATGTTAGGCATAGCTTATCACGTTTGATTGTTATGTATAAGGTTCATGAATTCCTGTCGTGTTTTGGCCTGGTTAAAAGCGCCGCTGAAGTCGCTGGTGGTGGTGATGGCATTCTGCTTCTCGATACCTCGCATCTGCATGCACATGTGTTTTGCCTCTACCACGACCATCACGCCAAGGGGCTTCAGGGTGTCCTGGATACAGTCCTTGATCTGTTGTGTCATGCGCTCCTGCACTTGCAGACGATGTGCATAGATATCCACCACGCGGGCAATCTTTGAAAGACCAGTGATGTAGCCGTTGGGTATATATGCCACATGCGCTTTGCCGTAGAAAGGTAGCATGTGATGCTCGCAGAGTGAGAAGAAGTCGATGTCTTTTACGATGACCATCTGCGAGTAGTCCTCCTTGAAGAGGGCATCAGTGAGCACCTTATGGGCATCCATCTGGTAGCCGCGTGTGAGCACCTGCATCGCCTTGGCCACGCGCATGGGGGTCTTCATGAGTCCCTCACGCTCAGTGTCCTCTCCCAACAGGGTGAGAATCTCTTTGTAGTGGGCAGCCAGCTCTTCCAGTCCTTCGCGATACTGGGGCTCATAGCCTGAGTGATACTCTGTCTCGTAACTCATTGATACTGTACGGTGATTTTTCCTTTTACAATAATGGCAGAATTGTAGCCAAACTGTTTTACTTTCTTCAACACCTCGTGGGCCTCTTCATAAGTGCGGTAGTTGCCCATGCGGCAGACCCACCTGGGAGAATAGAAGTGTACGTAGATTGGTTCGGCAGGGAAGAGGCTCTTCATGTTCTCTCCTGTGCGTTCGGCCTTCAGTCTGTCGTTGCGTGAGTTGCCTCCTGCAAACACCTGAACACGATAGCCGTTGATCTTTATGCCCTTCATCACCTTCTTGTGTATGTCGATGGTGTCTGGGGTGATGACAGCTTGTGCTTCATTTCCCTTAGGAGCAACCTTCGGCTCTTCTTTCTCCTTCACCTCTGCTTTGTCTTTAGATGCTGGTGTAGGCGTTGTTTTCTGTTCTGGTTTGTTTTTTTCTGGTTGTTTTGTGGCAATAGCCCCATTTACGAGCATATCAATGCTCGTGTCCTGAGTCACACTGACTTTGCCTTCCCCCGCCTTGCTATTCTGCAAACGCTCAGTGAAAGTCGATTGTGCATCGGCTGCTGTGATACAGCCGATACACAATGCGATGGTAATGATTAATTGTCTCACTGCTCTTACTTCTTCCAAGCGTCGATAATACCCTTGAAGTCAGCGCACTTCAGTGAAGCACCACCAATCAGACCGCCGTCAATGTCAGGCTTAGCAAACAGCTCAGGAGCGTTGCTGGCCTTGCAAGAACCACCATAGAGGATAGTGGTGTCGTCGGCAACAGCCTGACCATACTTCTCTGCGATGATAGAACGGATGTAAGCGTGGATCTCCTCAGCCTGCTCAGCGGTAGCGGTCTTACCTGTACCGATAGCCCAGATTGGCTCGTAGGCGATAACGATCTTGCGGAAGTCCTCCTCAGAGAGATTGAATACAGAACCCTCGAGCTCTGCCTTTACCACCTCGTTCTGCTTGCCAGCCTCGCGCTCTGCCAGGCTCTCACCGATACAGAAGATCACCTTCAGATCGTTCTTCTGAGCCAGCAGCACCTTCTCCTTCAGGATCTCAGGAGTCTCCTTGTAGTACTCGCGACGCTCAGAGTGACCCAGGATCACGTACTGAGCACCAGTGCTCTTTACCATCTCGGCAGAAACCTCACCAGTGAAAGCACCTTTCTCCTTGTCAGCGCAGTTCTCTGCACCCAGACCAATGATGTCCTGGTCGAGGAACTGTGCGATGCTTGCAAGGTGGATAAACGGTGTGCAGATTACTACACCACAGTTGGGCTTATCAGCCTTCAATGTCTCATTCAGCTCCTTTGCCAGAGCGATACCATCCTGGAGATTCATGTTCATCTTCCAGTTACCTGCTACAATTTTCTTTCTCATAATCTTTTGTTCGTAATTTAAAGGGTTTTGATATTTTACTATTTGACTATTTGACAGTTTTACATTTTTCCATTTTTGCCAGAGTCTGTCGCCGATGGCCAGCAGCACTAAGGGCAACACAAACCATGTGAGAATCCAGAGTATCTTACTCGCCACATTGTCGGATGGCAGATGCCCGATTCCCGATTCCTCCAGATTCTGCCCCATCTCCTCTTCAGAGGGCAGCGTGTTGTGACTCCACTTCTGTATGATCATGCCGTCTTTCAGCAGCAGCATGCCAGGGTTTGAGCGTATCATCGTCTTCAGCGTGGTCTCATCAGTCTGACAGAAAGGGTATTCAGCCCCTGTGATATCCTGCCAGCGTGTGATGCCGTTCTTGTTGCTGGCTGTAAGACAGTAGAACGAATAGCCATTGTCTTGACAATACTCGTAGATACGATTCATATCGTCGAGCTCTGAGTCGTCGGCCTGTTCCAGATGGGGTGATACCAAGAGAAAGGTGTAACCGTCATCCTGTAGCACCTTTTCTGTGATGTCCTCGTCCTCGTCAGTATCCTCAATGAAGAATTCTGCATAGGGCGAATCCTTACCATCCATCATTTGCTGCCAGCCCTCACGCAGGTTTGTGCCTATGTGATAGGGGCGGAAGTCGAACTGGGGTAGGGTGTAGAGACTACGACCAGCGATAATCACCAGTATGAAGAACGCAGAGTAGTTCATCACGATCCACTGGTTGCTTCTGCTGATAAAACGCGCCATGTCGAGCGGATTGCGCCACACAAGCACAGAGGCCGCCAGCAGCACCACATTTTTCCAGAACGTCTGCCAGTTAGTCAGCACCAGTGCGTCACCGAAGCAGCCACAGTCGCTGATGGGGTTTGCCAGAGCCAGCCACAGTGTGAGCAGTGTCATCACCACCAGGAATATCATTGTGATAAGCGACACCAGTCGTCGGCGTATGGCGAAGAGCAGACAGATGCCCAGGAAGAACTCCGTTGCCGAGAGTGTCACAGAAGCCGAGAGCGTCAGAAAGTCAGGCACGTAGGCTGCCAGTCCAATAGCTCCTAGATAGTCGTGTATCTTGTACTGTGTACCTAATGGATCAACGGCTTTGACGAATCCGGAAAGGATGAACGCCACAGCCAGCACCAGGCGACAGACGTTTACGGCAACTTTTCTCACTCAGACAGTTTTATAACTCCAAAGACCGCATAGTTGATAATGTCCATATAGTTGGCATCGATGCCCTCGCTCACGAGTGTCTCGCCGCCCAGGTTCTCGATTTCCTTGATACGCTCAATCTTTGTCAGGATGAGGTCTGTGTAGCTGCTTACGCGCATGCCGCGCCACGCCTCGTCGTAGTCGTGGTTCTTGCGCTTCATCAGTTCCAGTGCCTCGTTTGCATACCGGTCGTAGAGGCGCATGGCCTCTGCATTGTCAATGTCCACCCTGTCGGCGAAACCCTTATTGAGCTGTATGAGACCCACGATACCGTAGTTGATCAGTGCGATGAACTCAGGTCTGATGCCTTCGCCCACTAGCGACTCCTGTTTGATTTCCAGCGAGCGGATGCGCTTAGCCTTGATAAACAACTGATCTGTAAGAGCCGTAGGGCGCAGAATGCGCCACGAAGCTTTGTAGTCGTGAAGCTTTTTCTCAAACAGTGCACGGCATTCCGCCAGAGCCTGTTCAAACTGAGCGTTTGTTTTTTCCATATTGGCCATAATCGGGTGCAAATTTACACATTTATAATGAAACAACCAAAACCTTTTTACGAAAAAATGTTGATGTCACTAAACATTTTTGCTAATTATCTTGTCAGTTTGAAAGAAAAGTAGTACTTTTGCCGACGCAAGAACAACTAAATTCTTAATTTTATGACAAAATGAAACGTATTACTTGCAAACTTCGAACACTGGCGGTCATGCTGGCGGTGTTCAGCAGCGTTGCTGCCATGGGGCAACCAAATCAAAACCAAGAAAAGAAAAATCAACAGGATTGGATGAAAGAGCTTACCAGCCGTATTACCCTCAGCGGCTATGCACAAGCTGGCTGGTCCTACCAAAACCCTAACGGGAAAGCTACCAATGCCTTTAACCTTAAACGAACCCTGCTATGGGCAAAAGCACGCATCACCGATAGATGGTCATTCTTGTTTATGCACGACTTCTCAAGTGTCGTTCAGGAGTTCTACACTGACTATCGTTTTACCAAGGGCAATGAGCTGACCGTTCGACTGGGACAGTTCAAGCACGCTTTCTCAATGGAGAATCCTCTCTCGCCCACACAGCTGGAACTGATCGACGTCTATTCGCAGGCTGTGCTCTATCTAGCAGGTGAAGGTCCTGACCCCCTCAATGGCGTGAATTACGGACGCGACATGGGACTGGAGGTATATGGTGACCTGGCGAAAGGCATGATTCATTATGAGTTGGCACTGATGAGTGGTCAAGGAATTAACCGTAGAGATCTGAATAATCAGAAAGACTTTATCGCCAAACTCGAAGTGCGACCAATGGATGGTCTGCGCATCGTGGCATCAGGGTATCTCGGCACGGGCTGCGCTGTGAATACTGCCGCCTGGAACCCCGATATCAAGGTGGGCGACAATTACAAGCGCAATCGTTATAGTATAGGTGGTGAGTATAAGACAGCGCCCTATACAGGCAGTAAATATAAGGAGGCTCGCCCAGCCAGCATCCGTGCAGAGTGGCTTGGCGGTAAAGACGGTGATGTGTGTAGCCGAGGCGGCTATGTCACTACTACCATTCCTCTGGTTAATGCCCTCGACCTTGTGGCGAGCGGCGAGACCTTTGATCGCAATACCAAGGTGGATGGATGGGATCAGACCAATCTCACTATCGGCATGCAGTATTGGGTATATAAGAAATGTCGTGTACAACTGCAATATACGCGCTGTCTCTGTGGCGAAAAGATCAGTACAAATGATTATAACTGGCTTCAGGCGCAGGTGCAGGTTGCGTTTTGAAAGGTTAACCAATAACCGTTGAACAATTAAAAAATGAAGTTATGATTATCAAAATTACATTAACAATAATATTTCTGATTGTGATGATTGGGGTGGGGCTCTATACCCGTAAACAGGCCAGTAGTGTCGATGGGTTTGTGTTGGGTGGACGAGCCGTAGGACCTTGGCTCACGGCATTTGCCTTTGGAACCTCTTATTTCTCTGCCGTTGTGTTTGTGGGCTATGCAGGTCAGTTTGGCTGGAAGTACGGACTGTCATCCGCTTGGATTGGTATAGGTAATGCAATTATCGGCTCCCTCCTGGCGTGGCTCCTCTTAGGTCGTCGCACCAAGTTGATGACCCAGCATATCGAGTCGCGTACCATGCCAGACTTCTTTGGTACCCGTTTTGCTGATCAGGGACTACGCGTGGTGGCTTCCGTTATCGCCTTCGTGTTTCTCATCCCTTATACAGCTGGCGTTTATAAAGGCATCTCCACGCTCTTTGAGATGGGCTTTGGCATCCCTTATGAAATATGTGTGGTTATTATGGCCATCCTGACGGCTATCTATGTCATTCTTGGCGGTTATAAGGCTACAGCCATGAACGACTTCATTCAGGGCATCATCATGCTCTTCGGCATTGTGGCTGTCATTGTGGCGGTACTCAATGTTCAGGGCGGTCTTGTCGCGGCTGTCGATAAGCTCGCAGCTCTGCCTTCTGATACCGATCCAACGGTGAATGGCGGCTTTGCCACATGGTTTGGCCCTGATCCTTGGGGACTGCTAGGTGTTGTGGTACTTACCTCCCTTGGTACGATGGGGCTGCCCCAGATGGTGGGTAAGTTCTATTCTATTACTGATGAGAGTGCCATTAAGCGTGGTACAGTCATCTCTACAATCTTTGCCTTCATCGTGGCAGGTGGCTGCTACTTCCTTGGTGGATTTGGCCGTTTGTTTGGCATGCCTCCCGTATTGCCTAACGGTAAGCTGGCCTTCGACTCCATCGTGCCCTCCATGCTGGTCACACTGCCTGATGTGCTCATTGCCCTCGTGGTACTGCTGGTGCTCTCTGCCTCCATGTCAACCTTGGCATCGTTGGTGCTTACCTCCAGTTCTACGATGACTCTCGACCTTATCTATCGCGACAAGAAGTCGCTGCCAGGTGAGGTGGAAGAAGGTGCTATTGACGATATCGTTTCAGAGAAAATCGAGCGTCGCAAGGTGGTGGTGATGCGTGTACTCATCATGTTCTTCATTGCTATCTCCTTGTTGATAGCTCTTAATCCGCCTACGTTCATCGCTCAGCTCATGGGAATCTCATGGGGTGCGTTGGCTGGTGCTTTTCTGGCACCTTTCATGCTGGGACTCTATTGGCGTGGTGTTACCAAGGCTGCCGTTTGGGCTTGCTTCATCTGGGGTGTGGGACTCACGGTGGTCAACATGCTTATTGGCAATCCTATCAATCCCATCAACTGTGGTGCTATCGCCATGGTAGGTGGCTTCCCTGTTGTGTGGCTTATCAGTCTGCTCACCAAGAAACTCCCCAAGCAGATGGTTGATACCATTTTCGAGTGTTACAAATAAGGCTTATGGCATCAAAATAAAAGCGGCAGATCTCATCATCGAGACCTGCCGCTTTTGCTTTTTCAAGTATCCTCGCTTACTTCTTGTCATAGGCATGGACGGGATAGTCGGTGGTGAAATGGAGACCACGACACTCCTTACGCTCCAAGGCCCAGCGGGTGATGAGATAGCCTACGTTGATCATGTTGCGCAGTTCGCAGATGTCTTTCGACGCCTTGACACGTTTGAAGAGACGCTCCGTCTCCTCATAGAGCATGTCGAGACGATCCCAGGCGCGGTGCAGTCGCAGGTCGGAACGCACGATGCCCACATAGTTTGACATAATCTGGTTCACCTCCTTCACACTCTGCGTGATGAGTACTTTCTCCTCGTTGGTCATGGTGCCCTCGTCATTCCAGGCTGGTACTTCATTGTTGAAGTCATAGAGGTCGACATGTGTCACAGAGTCCTTGGCAGCTGCGTCGGCATAGACTACAGCTTCGATTAGTGAGTTAGAAGCTAGGCGGTTGCCGCCGTGCAGACCCGTGCAGGAACACTCGCCGAGGGCATAAAGGCGCTCGATGCTTGATTGCCCGTTGAGATCAACCTTGATACCACCACACATATAATGGGCTGCGGGGCGCACGGGAATATAGTCTGTGGTGATGTCGATACCAATGCTGAGGCATTTTTGGTAGATGTTGGGGAAGTGATGACGCGTCTCTTCTGGATCCTTGTGAGTAACGTCGAGACAGACATGATCCAGACCATGGATCTTCATCTCCTTATCGATGGCACGAGCCACGATGTCGCGTGGTGCCAATGACAGACGCTCATCGTATTTCTCCATGAAAGTCTCGCCATTTGGCAGCTTGAGAATACCGCCATAGCCGCGCATGGCCTCTGTGATGAGGTATGCGGGGTGGGTCTCTTTAGGATTGTGGAGCACCGTGGGGTGGAACTGTACGAACTCCATATCGGCAACGGTTCCTTTGGCACGATATACCATGGCGATACCGTCGCCAGTGGCAATGACGGGGTTTGAAGTAGTGAGATACACAGCTCCACAGCCACCTGTACACATCACTGTCACCTTTGAGAGATAGGTGTCAACTTTCTTACTTTTTGGGTTGAGTACGTAGGCACCATAGCACTGGATGTTGGGTGAACGGCGAGTGACGCGTACACCCAGATGGTGTTGGGTGATGATCTCAACGGCAAAGTGGTTCTCTTTGATGTCGATATTGGGATTGCTTTTCACGGCTTCCATCAGTCCGCGCTGGATCTCTGCACCAGTATCGTCAGCATGATGGAGAATACGGAACTCAGAGTGACCACCCTCGCGGTGAAGGTCGAAGGAACCGTCTTCCTTCTTATCGAAGTTTACACCCCATTTCACAAGTTCTCTAATCTGTTCAGGGGCATTGCGCACCACCTGCTCCACGGCCTTGCGGTCGGAGATGTAGTCACCAGCGATGATGGTATCGGCAATGTGTTTGTCAAAGGTATCAACCTTCATGTTGGTGACAGAAGCCACACCACCTTGCGCAAACGAGGTATTTGCCTCATCGAGAGAGGTCTTGCAAATCATACAAACGCGACCTTTACCAGAGTTGGCCACCTTTAAGGCATAACTCATTCCTGCTACGCCGGCACCGATTACAAGGAAATCATACTTATAGACCATAGTTGATATATTTTGATTATTTGGTGCAAAGGTAGTTATTTTTTGGAAAATACTTGCATTCTGTAGAAAAAAGTTGTATCTTTGCACCAAAACCAGCTGCGAAGATGAAGAGACTATGGACGATAATCCTCTTGCTTGCCCCATTGGCTGTGTTTGCTCAGCAGGTGGTGGTCAGTGGCAACGTGGTAGATGATAAAACAGGGCAGTCACTTGGACAGGTGAGCGTCTCTGCTGGTAGGGTGTCTGTTGTGACAAATGATGATGGTGACTTCAGCCTCAAGTTATCAGAGGTTCCGGAGAAAGTGAGTGTCTCGCATGTAGGTTATAAGACCCGCTATCTGAATATGAAGGTAGGGCAGACAGAGAATTTGAAGGTAAGACTCCGTCCGGCAACCATACAGTTGCGTGAGATTGTGGTGGTGAATGAGGATCCGCGTGAGTTGGTGGAGATCGCCATCCGTAAGATTCCTGACAACTATAGCATGGTGCCAGAGATGCTGAAGGGCTTTTATCGTGAGACAGCCATGAAGCGAAAACATTATATCTATGTGGCTGAGGGTGTGGAAGATATGTACAAGACGGGCTACGATCGCAGTGTGAAGCGCGACAAGGTGGCTATCGTCAAAGGTCGCAGACTGCTGAGTCAGAAGTCGAGCGATACCTTAGGTATCAAGGTGATGGGTGGACCCGTGCAGGCTGTGGTGATGGATCTGGTGAAGAATCGTGACTTCCTGTTAAATAAGGAGGAGATGGATGCCTACAGTTTTAAGATGGGGGTACCAGAATTCATCAACGACCGTCAGCAGTACGTGATACACATGGAGCCGCAATCGGATATGCCTTATGCCCTCTATCATGGCAAGATCTACATCGACTGCGAACGACATGCCTTTACACGTATCGAGCTCGATTTGGATATGAGAGACAAGGATAAAGCGACAAGGACGATGTTGGTGAAGAAACCTATGGGGGTGAGGTTCAGACCAAAAGAGTTGTCGAGTGTGGTTGATTATCGTTACGACGACGGGGTGACGCGGATCAGTTATCTGAAAAATACCTTCCGCTTCAACTGCGACTGGAAGAAGCGCCTGTTTGCCACCTCGTTTACGGCTACCTGTGAGATGGTGGTAACTGATAGCAGTTCATCGGATATCCACCCTATCAGCTCTAACAGCTCTTTTGATTCGCGTGACTCGTATTATGACAAAGTGGAATTTTTTCTGGACCCCGACTACTGGAGTTCTTATAATATAATTGAACCTTCGGAATCACTCGACAAGGCTATCCAGAAGCTCGTGTCGAAGTACAGGAGGAATTGATAATGTATTTTAAGGTGAAAAGTTTTAGATTTATTACGACTCTTTTTGTGGCAACCTTCTTTGTCGGCCTGCAGGCGCAGACGGATAGGGTGGTTACGGATACAGTGACAACAGATACAGCGAGAGTGGTTCTCCCTTGGCCGCAGAACATACAGGCCCGCCTGGATTCACTTGTGAAATTCCCTTTACTGGAATCGACCCAGTTGGGCTTGATGGTATATGACCTCACAGCCGATTCTGTATTGTATAGTTATGGTGCGAAGCAGACACTACGCCCTGCCTCGACGATGAAACTGCTCACTGCTGTGACAGCTATCGATCTTTTAGGAGGCGAGTATAGGCTGAAAACCTCTCTTCGCTATCAGGGCTCTGTGAAGGACAGTGTGCTGACAGGCGACTTGATATGTGTAGGCAGTATGGATCCGATGTTCGATATCAGTGATATGCGTGCTTTTGTAGAGAGCGTGCGTGCCTTGGGGGTAGATACTATCCGTGGGCGACTGGTGGCTGCCCCCTCATTTAAAGAGGAGGAACTGTTGGGAGAAGGCTGGTGTTGGGATGATGACAACCCTCAACTCTCATCTTTGCTGGTAGAACGGAAGGATGAGTTTATGACAGTTTTCGCCAATATGTTACGTGAGGCTGGTATAGTGGTAGAGGCTCCCATTACCACAGCCCCTTATTCAAAGGAAGCACTGATGCTCTGTGTTCGTAGTCATCGGCTGAAAGAGATACTGATGCCAATGCTGAAGGAGAGTGATAACCTCTACGCCGAGTCAGTATTCTACCAGATAGCTGCCTCACAAGGAGCACTTACAGCTAAAGCTGCTCATGCCCGTCAGCTTGTCAAGAAGGAACTCTCAAAGGCAGGTGTCACAGGCGTGCTCTACAGGATAGCTGATGGCAGTGGCCTGTCACTATATAATTATGTGACACCGGAACTGATGGTGAAACTGTTGTGCTACGCCTATCGGCATACGAATATCTTCATGCAACTTTATCCCGCCTTGCCTATCGCTGGTCAGGATGGGACACTGAAGAAACGCATGACGAATTCATCTGCCAACGGTAAGGTAAAGGCAAAGACTGGTACAGTGACAGGTGTATCCTCTTTAGCGGGTTATCTCACCTCAGCCAATGGTCATGTACTGGCTTTCGGTATCTTTAATCAAGGTGTGCTTCGTAATGCCGACGGCAGGGATTTTCAGGATAAGGTTTGTACGGCGCTGTGCGATGAGTAAGAGTTATGGAGGCTATAAAAATATATATGGAAAAGATGATCAGTCTGACAGGACTGACAACTGAGTATGTCCCACTGGTGCGCTATGCCATTCTGGTGATGTTGGCCTTCCTGCTGGCATGGCTGACAGGATGGCTATGCAGGAAACTGTTGGTGCCTCTGCTGCTGAAAGTGGCACGTAAGACTGATGCGAAGTGGGACGATGTGGTCTTGAATGAAGAAGTGCTGAACTCAGCCTCTCGTATCATTCCAGCTATCGTGATCTGGACACTCTTGCCCCATGTGTTCTATGAGTATCCGCAGGTAGAAGATATTGTGGGGCGTCTGACGGCAATCTACTTCACTTTTATGACAATACGAACCGCCATCGTGTTCATTGATTCCTTCAAGCGTTTAGCAAATGGTCCGCGTTCCACACGACAGCAGTATCTCTACACCCTCTGCAGTGTACTGAAGATTCTTATGATTTTCGTCTGTGTGATTGTGGTGGTGGCCATCATCATCGACAAGAGTCCTGCTACGCTTTTCGCTGGTTTAGGAGCTGCTTCGGCCGTATTGATGCTGGCATTCCAGGATACGATTAAGGGACTGGTGGCAGGTATCCGTCTGACATCAAATGATATGTTGCACATCGGTGACTGGATCACAGTGCCTTCTGCTGGAGCCAATGGTAAGGTGGAGGAGATTTCGCTCACGATGGTAAAAATACGTAACTTCGATAACACCATAGTCACAGTGACACCCCAGATGTTGGTTGATGGTGCCTTCCAGAACTGGGAGGGTATGATGGAGAACGAAGGGCGCAAACAGGTTCGGAAGGTGTATTACGACTTCCGCTCGCTGAAAGTTGATGAGGATGGAGTGGCAAACATCACAAAGTTCCGTCAGCATATGGAGCAGTGGTTGAAGGAACATCCCAAAGTAATAGGTGAGAAAAATCCCCTGGTAAAGCTGGCAGAGGCGCCACAGCCATCGGGTTGTTGCGTGGAGTTTGTATTCTGGCTGCATGCACAGGATGTGATAACCTATGAACATGATACCAGCGACATCATGGAATATATTTATGCCAAGGGTGTTGACTATGGATTGCAAATCTATCAGCAGGTGATAAATAATAACCAATAAGCGTTAACCAATAACCGTTAGATATTAAACAAAAAAGAAGTATCATGGAGAAGGAGATTAGACAGGAGCAGATTTTAGTAAGGATTACGGGACAGGACCGCCCAGGACTCACTGCATCGATCATGGGTATCTTGGCAAAGTATGATGCACAGATTCTCGACATTGGCCAGGCTGATATACACTCCACACTGTCATTGGGGATCCTCATCCGTATGGACGAGAACAATTCTGGACAGGTGATGAAGGAACTGCTTTTCAAAGCCACAGAACTGAATGTGAATATCGGTTTCTCACCCATTACCGACGATGAGTACGAAGACTGGGTGGGGCATCAGGGTAAGAACCGCTACATCTTGATGGTGCTGGGGCGTCAGTTAGAGGCTCGTCAGATAGAGGGTGCTACGCGTATCCTTGCTGATCAGGGACTGAATATCGACTCTATCCTGCGATTGACGGGACGTAAGAGTATCCGTAATACCACCAAACATACACGTGCCTGCATTCAGTTCTCGTTGCGTGGTGAACCCATCAACCGTCAGGAGATGCAGTCGAAACTGATGAAGCTGTCGCAGGAGATGGAGATCGACTTCTCCTTCCAGCGTGATGATATGTTCCGTCGTATGCGCCGCTTGATTTGTTTCGATATGGATTCCACACTTATTCAGACAGAGTGTATCGATGAATTGGCAGAGCGTAATGGTGTGGGAGCGGAGGTACGTGCCATCACAGAGAGTGCCATGCGTGGTGAAATCGACTTCAAGGAGAGCTTTACCCGTAGAGTAGCGCTGTTGAAGGGCCTTGATGTAAGTGTAATGAAGGATATTGCAGAAAACCTCCCCATCACTGAGGGTGCGGATCGCTTGATGTCTATCTTGAAGACCTGTGGTTATAAGATTGCCATTCTCTCTGGTGGATTTACCTATTTCGGTGAGTATCTGCAGCGCCGCTATGGCATCGATTATGTATATGCCAACGAACTGGAGATTGGTGAGGATGGCAAGCTTACGGGACGTTATGTAGGGGAGATTGTCGATGGTCATCGTAAGGCTGAGTTGCTGAAGCTCATAGCACAGGTGGAGAAGGTGAATCTGGCTCAGACCATTGCTGTGGGTGATGGTGCCAACGATCTGCCGATGATCTCAGAAGCTGGTTTGGGTATCGCCTTCCATGCAAAGCCCCGAGTGGTGGCTAATGCCAAACAGAGTATCAACACCATCGGTCTTGATGGTGTGCTCTATTTCTTAGGTTTCAAAGACAGCTATTTAGGTGATCAGGGCAAACTATGATGTCTGTAGCCTTGTTGGAGTGGTTTCGTGATAACGGACGTGATCTGCCTTGGCGACAGACTCACGATCCGTATGCGATATGGCTATCAGAGATTATCCTGCAACAGACTCAGGTAAAACAAGGATGGGATTACTGGGAACGTTTCATGCGTCGTTGGCCCACGGTGCAGGATCTCGCTGCAGCTACAGAAGACGAGGTGCTGCGCGAGTGGCAGGGACTGGGTTATTACAGTAGGGCCCGTAACCTGCATTATGCTGCCAAACAGATTGTGGAATTGGGACACTTCCCCGATACGCTTGAAGAGATTAAGAAACTTAAAGGCGTGGGCGACTATACTGCTGCAGCAATCGCTTCGATAGCTTTCAATCTGCCTGTAGCTGTGGTTGATGGCAATGTATATCGCGTGTTGGCTCGATATTTTGGTATCGATACACCTATCAATACAACAGAAGGTAAAAAGATATTCGCTGCCCTTGCCCAGGATCAACTCTCCTTGCTGACTACTGACCGTTCACCACTTGCTTCACAGTATAATCAGGCCATCATGGATTTCGGTGCCATCCAATGTACCCCTCAGTCGCCTCATTGTGACAGTTGTCCTTTGATGGATTCTTGTCTTTCTCTTAGAGAGGGTAGGGTGGAAGAACTACCTGTGAAACTGAAAACTTTGAAGATTCGTGAACGACACCTTATTTATATTTATATACGTTGTAAGGGACAGACTGCTATCCATCGCCGTGGGGCTGGCGATATCTGGCAGGGTCTTTGGGAGCCATTGCTGGTGGATGCTGAATCAGCAGTGCCACCTATGGCAAGATTGCTGCGTAAGAATGTGAAGCATGTCTTGACGCATCAGGTGCTATACGCAAATTTCTATCTCCTTGAAACAGATCAGCAGCCAGAACTTCCTTCAGACTACATCTGGATAGCGGAGACTGATCTTGACAACTATGCCTTACCACGTTTGATAGAAAACTTGATAGCTAGTATTTAAAAATTCGCATCTGGAAGCAAGTTTTTTGCGCGAAATTTGTTGAAATGGAAAAAATACATTACTTTTGCAGGGCAAAACGAGTAATTTGAGCTAAAAAACTAAGTAGATCTTATGATTTGGAATGAAAGCGTTGAGTGCATGGATCGCGAACAGCTTCGCGAGATTCAGAGTCGCCGCCTCGTAAAAATGGCGGAGTATGTATATCACAACACTCCTTTCTATCGGAAGAAATTCCAGGAAATGGGGCTTGAGCCTGGCGATATCAAGAGTATTGATGATATCGTGAAGCTCCCGTTTACTAATAAACTCGATTTGCGTGACAATTATCCGTTTGGACTGGCTGCTGTGCCGATGAGTGAGATCGTGCGTATTCACGCTTCGTCAGGAACGACAGGAAAGCCTGTGGTGGTACTCTATACCCGTAAGGATCTGGCAATGTGGGCTGAGGCGATCTCTCGTGCCTTTACATCATTTGGCGCCGGCAAGGATGATATCTTCCAGGTGGCCTATGGCTATGGCCTGTTTACGGGAGGTCTGGGTGCGCACGACGGTGCCACGAATATCGGTGCCTCAGTGATTCCCATCTCTTCAGGTAACACCCAGAAACAGATGACGCTGATGCACGATTTCGGAACAACGGTGCTCTGTTGTACACCTTCTTATGCCATGTTCCTTGGTGAGGCGATGCAGGAGTGTGAGTGGCCTCGTGACGAGTTTAAACTGAAGATAGGTGTATTTGGTGCCGAGCCTTGGACGGAGAAGATGCGTGTGAAGCTGGAGGAAAGCCTCGGTATTAAGGCTTACGATATTTACGGACTGAGTGAGATTGCAGGTCCTGGTGTGGGCTATGAGTGTGAGCACCAGTGCGGTACCCACCTGAATGAAGACTATTTCTACCCCGAGATTCTGAATCCTGAGACGGGTGAACCTGACAAAGGAAGGTATGCCTTTGCTGCGTTATAGGACACACGACCTGACGGCACTGCACTATGAGAAGTGTGCCTGCGGACGTACCTTGGTAAGAATGGATCGTATCCTGGGTCGTTGCGACGATATGCTGATTATCCGTGGTGTGAACGTGTTCCCGTCACAGATAGAGGATGTCATCCTGAAGTTGCCTGAGTATGAGCCTCACTTCTTGTTGACAGTAGATCGTGTGAACAACACCGATACCTCTGAGTTGAAGGTAGAAGTGAAGGATGAGTACTTCACCGACGATATGGCTACGATGGTGGGTCTGCAGAAGAAACTTGAGGGTGAACTGCGTAGCGTGATCGGTCTAGGCTTCAAGGTGAAGCTTGTTGAGCCGAAGGGCATTGAGCGCTCTGAGGGTAAGGCCAAGCGAGTGATCGACAAACGTAAGTTCGAGAAATAAAATATTAAAAACCAAAAAACGTTAAGTATATGAAAGCAAAGCAATTGTCTGTATTCCTCGAGAATAAGTCTGGACGACTGACCGAGGTGACTGAGGCCCTGGGGGCTGCAGGTATCAATCTTTCTGCCATGAGTATTGCTGATAACAGCGACTTCGGTATCCTGCGTTGTATCGTTTCGGATCCTGAGAAGGCCTATAAGGTTCTGAAAGAGGCACATTTCGCTGTGAAGATCACTGATGTCATCGGCTTTGTATGTCCGAACACCAGTGGCTCATTAGCGGTAGTATTGAAGCATCTCTCCGACAATGGTGTGTTCATTGAGTATATGTACTCTTTCGCCAACGGAGATGTGGCCTATGTGGTGATCCGGCCTACCGATTTGGATATGTGTGAAAAGATTCTTTCAGAGAAAAAAGTGGAATTGATGGCTGATAGTGACCTCTATCAGTTATAAAATAAACTAAAACTGCAAAATTTCGAAGAAGAAATTTTGCAGTTTCGTTTTTTTGGTTTACCTTTGCAGCGAAATTTGAGCAGGATATCTATATAAGAAAATGAATATAAGTGTACTGACCGCCATCTCGCCTATTGATGGCCGTTATAGAGGTAAAACCGAACCATTGGCAGAGTATTTCTCAGAGTATGCCCTTATCAGGTATCGCATACGGGTGGAAATAGAGTATTTCATTACGCTTTGTGAATTGCCTTTGCCGCAATTGCAGACAGTCGATCATGCTTTGTTCGACCAGCTTCGTGACATCTATCGTCAGTTTACACCTGCTGATGCCCAGCGGGTGAAGGACATCGAGAAGGTGACTAATCACGACGTGAAAGCTGTGGAGTACTTTATTAAGGAGAAACTTGATGCGATGGGTGGTTTCGAACAATACAAGGAGTTTATTCACTTTGGACTCACTTCACAGGACATCAACAACACCAGTGTGCCCCTCTCTATCAAAGAGGCACTCGAAGAGGTTTATTATCCCCTTCTCGAAGAGTTGATAGAGCAGCTGAACGACTATGCTGAGCAGTGGAAGAATATCCCGATGCTGGCAAAGACACATGGACAGCCTGCATCACCAACACGTCTGGGTAAGGAGGTGATGGTGTATGTGTATCGTCTGGAAGAGCAGCTGCGTGCCTTGAAGGAGACACCAGTAACGGCTAAGTTCGGTGGCGCTACAGGTAACTTCAATGCTCATCATGTGGCCTATCCCCAGTATGACTGGCGTGAGTTCGGCAACAGCTTCGTGAGTGAGAAACTTGGTCTGGAGCGTGAGCAGTTCACGACACAGATCTCCAACTACGACTGGTTAGGCGCTATCTTTGATGCCATGCGCCGTATCAATACGATTATCATCGACCTCGATCGCGACTTCTGGATGTATATCTCCATGGATTACTTCAAGCAGAAGATCAAGGCTGGTGAGGTCGGCTCCAGTGCGATGCCTCATAAGGTGAATCCCATCGACTATGAGAACTCGGAGGGTAACCTCGGCATTGCTAATGCCATCCTGCAGTTCCTGGCAGCTAAGTTGCCAGTGAGCCGTCTGCAGCGTGACCTTACCGACTCTACAGTGCTCCGTAACGTAGGTGTTCCAATGGGTCATGCGCTGATTGCTTTCCAGAGCACCCTGAAGGGACTGCGTAAACTGATTCTCAACGAGGATAAGTTGCAGGAGGATCTTGAAAACACCTGGGCCGTGGTGGCTGAGGCTATTCAGACTATCCTGCGCCGTGAGGCTTACCCCAATCCTTATGAGACCCTGAAAGCACTGACACGAACAAATGAGAAATTGACAGGGGAGAAGATCCGCAACTTTATCGAGACGCTCGAGGTGAGTGAGAACGTGAAGGAAGAACTGCGCGCTATTACCCCCTCAACTTATACAGGTATCTAATCAACCAATCAAAATTTAGATTAATAAAAAGAGTAAGAACAATTAAAAAGAAAGACTAACATGGATTTTGAGAACAACGAAAAGAAACACGAAGAGCCAACACAACAAGATGGTATTCAGAGAGAAGTAAGACAGGGACGCTCTCCGCGTCCACGTATCCATACAGCAGCTCCTCGCCCCAGCTTCGAGCGCCCCAGCTATCGTCAGCACGACGATGAAGGTGGCTTCCGTCCCGAAGGCTTTGGCGCAGGTCTGCAGAGCAATGCCCCTCAGCGTGGTGGCTATCGCCCTCGTAATAACTATGAGGGTGGCTATGGTCAGCAGCGTCAGGGTGGTTATACTCAGCGTCCCCAGCAGGGTGGCTATGGTCAGCGCCCTCAGGGTGGTTACAGCCAGCGTCCCCAGCAGGGTGGTTACGGCCAGCGTCCTCAGCAGGGTGGCTATGGTCAGCGTCCTCAGGGAGGTTATAGCCAGCGTCCCCAGCAGGGTGGTTATGGTCAGCGCCCCCAGGGTGGCTATGGCCAGCGTCCTCAAGGCGGTTATGGCCAGCGCCCTCAGGGTGGCTACGGCAAACCTTATGGCGCTCCTTATAAGAAAGGACCACGTCAGCATACAGCTGACTATGACCCCAATGCAAAGTATAGCATGAAGAAGCGTATCGAGTATAAGGAGATTAACTACGATCCCAACGAGCCGCTTCGTCTGAATAAGTTCCTGGCTAATGCCGGTATCTGCAGCCGTCGTGAGGCTGATGAGTTCATCCAGGCAGGTGTTGTCACTGTCAATGGTGAGGTGGTAACCGAGTTGGGTACCAAGATCTTGCGTACTGATGAGGTGAAGTTCCACGATCAGCCCGTAAAGATTGAGAAGAAGGTATATGTGCTGCTGAATAAGCCGAAGGACTATGTGACAACCAGCGATGATCCCCAGCAGCGTAAGACTGTGATGGATCTGGTGAAGAATGCATGTCCGGAGCGTATCTACCCAGTAGGTCGTCTGGACCGCAACACCACAGGTGTGCTCCTTCTGACGAACGATGGTGATCTGGCCTCTAAGCTGACGCATCCTAAGTATCTGAAGAAGAAGATCTACCACGTATATCTCGATAAGAACGTGACAGCTCACGACATGCAGCAGATTGCTGAGGGTATCCAGCTGGAGGATGGTGAGATCAAGGCCGACGATGTGCAGTATGCTCACGCTACAGATAAAAAGCAGGTGGGCATTGAGATCCACAGCGGTAAGAACCGTATTGTGCGTCGTATCTTCGAGAGCCTGGGCTATCACGTACAGAAGCTTGATCGCGTACAGTTTGCTGGCTTGACCAAGAAGAACCTGAAGCGTGGTGACTGGCGTTACCTCACAGAGGAGGAGGTTGATCGCCTGAGAATGGGTGCTTACGAGTAATAACTAGGAATACTAGTATAACTAGTCCGGCTAGAAAAATCTAGAAATAAAAATGAAAAGAACAAAGATTATTGATGTGCTGAAAAGCACAGAATATGGTAAGGACATCTGCGTGAAGGGCTGGGTGCGCACGCATCGCAGCTCTAAGGCAGTTGACTTTATCGCCCTCAACGACGGATCTACTATCAAGAATGTTCAGATTGTCGTTGATCCCACTAAGTTTGACGAGCAGGTATTGAAGGACATAACGACAGGTGCCTGCATCTGTGCTGAGGGTACACTGGTTGAGAGCCAGGGTGCAGGTCAGTCGTCAGAGATCCAGGCCACCAAGCTTGAGGTCTATGGACTCTGTGGCAACGACTACCCGATGCAGAAGAAGGGACAGAGCTTTGAGGTGATGCGTAAGAATGCCCACATGCGTCTGCGTACCAATACCTTTGGCGCTGTGATGCGTATCCGTCACAATATGGCGATGGCAATCCATACCTATTTCCATGAGCATGGCTTCTACTATTTCCATACACCGCTGATTACTGCCAGCGACTGTGAGGGAGCAGGCAACATGTTCCAGGTGACTACCAAGAACCTCTACGATCTGAAGAAGGATGAGCAGGGTAAGATTATCTACGATGACGATTTTTTTGGTGAGCAGACCTCACTGACGGTATCTGGTCAACTTGAGGGTGAGCTTGGTGCTACAGCTCTTGGTGCTATCTATACCTTCGGACCTACTTTCCGTGCAGAGAATTCTAACACACCACGTCACTTGGCAGAGTTTTGGATGGTGGAGCCTGAGGTGGCCTTTCTGGATCAGGAAGAGCTGATGGATCTCGAAGAGGACTTTATCAAGTACTGCGTGCGCTGGGCACTCGACAACTGTAAGGACGACCTGCAGTTCCTGAATCAGATGATTGATAAGACGCTGATTGAGCGTCTGGAGGGTGTGCTGAAGGATACCTTCGTGCGTCTGCCTTATACTGAGGGTATCAACATCCTGCAGGAGGCTATCAAGAACGGTAAGAAGTTTGAGTTCCCCTGCAACTGGGGTGATGACCTCGCTTCAGAGCACGAGCGCTATCTCGTGGAGGAGCACTTCAAGAAACCTGTGATCATGACAGACTACCCCCGTGCCTTCAAGTCGTTCTATATGAAGCAGAACGAGCAGCAGGGTGAGGGTAGCATCGGTTACAAGGGTGCTGTGGCTCCTGGTCCTACGATGCAGGGCACCGATGTGCTGTTCCCGCAGATCGGTGAGATTATCGGTGGGTCTGTCCGTGAGGAGAACTACGACAAGCTGATGGCTGAGATTGAGCGCCGTGAGATGGATAAGACACATCTGTGGTGGTATATTGATACCCGTCGCTGGGGTACCTGTCCGCATGCTGGTTTCGGCTTGGGCTTTGAGCGCCTTATCTTGTTCGTAACAGGTATGCAGAACATCCGCGACGTGATTCCGTTCCCAAGAACACCGAAGAGCGCAGAGTTCTAAGGTAAGATTCTATAAAGACGAGGTACGTAGGTCGAAGGTGTCGAGCTACGTACCTCGTTATGTTGGGGCTACGGAGTCTCTATTTGAGACGGATTCCCTCCTCTTCGATGATGATCAGCCTGCGCTTGTAGAGATCACCAACTGCTTTCTTGTAAGCTTTCTTCGACACCTGGAAACGATCGTAGATCAGTTCGGCAGGTGACTTGTCGCCCAGGTTGCAATAGCCGTCGTTCTCATAGAGATAGCGCAGCAGCACTTCCGCAAAGTCGAGTGTCTGCTGGCGTCCTGTCTGCTGAAGCACGATGTCGATTTTGCCATCCTGACGTACATGATCCACGTAAGCCTTCATCCTCATGCCGCTGTGCAAGGGCTGGAAAATCTGATTCTCGAAGATCAATCCCTGAAACTTGTTGTTGATGATAACCTTGAAGCCGAGATCGGTCTTCTGCCAAACCAAGATGTCCACTTCTGCACCATGCTGAAGTGAAGGCAGGTCGTTGATGGTTGGAACGCAGAGATATTTCTCTACCTTAGCAGTGGCCATCAGACGGTAGCTGTCTTCATCAATCTTGATGTAAACGATATAACTGTGGTCCTGCTCCATCCGCTTCTTCTGCTCGCGGAAGGGACAGAAGAGATCCTTCATCAGTCCCCATTTCAGAAAAGCTCCAAACTGATTCACCCACGCCACTTGAAGGTAGGCAAACTCGCCCACCTTGGCGTAAGGACGCTCTGTAGTGGCTACAGGGCGTTCTTCCTGATCAAGATAGAGAAACACCTCTATCTCGTCACCAATATGCATATCTTTTGTTACGTAGCGCTGGGGAAGAAGAATCTCGCCTTCCTCACCACCGTCAAGATACAGGCCGAAATCTACCGACTTGACAATCTTTAAAGTATTATAGTCTCCGAGGGATAGCATATTTGTCCGTCTTTTAGGTGAATAGTACGATCTGTGATAGCCGCCAGTCCCTCATCGTGTGTCACGATCACAAAGGTCTGTCCGAACTGGTCGCGCAAGTCGAAAAACAGCTGGTGCAGTTCCTCTTTGTTCTTGGTGTCAAGAGAACCTGAAGGTTCATCTGCCAGAATCACGGCAGGATGGTTCACTAAGGCACGTGCCACTGCGATGCGCTGTTTCTCACCACCCGAGAGTTCATTGGGCTTATGCGAAGCGCGATCCGAGAGTTTCATAAAGGCCAGCAGCTCCTCAGCTCTTTGGCGGGCCTGTTTGTGGGAAGCGCCTGCGATATAGGCTGGTATCATGATGTTCTCGATAGCTGTAAACTCTGGGAGCAGTTGATGAAACTGGAACACGAATCCGATATGCTGGTTGCGGAAATCAGACAGATGTTTCTGGCTGAGGCGTGTCACGTCGATGTTGTTGATCTGTATCGATCCGGTATCCGGGCGATCCAGGGTACCGATTATTTGCAGGAGTGTAGTCTTACCAGCACCGCTGGGACCCACGATACTTACGACTTCGCCCTTGCCGATGTGTAGGTCAATGCCTTTCAGCACCTGCAGCGAGCCGAAACTCTTGGTAATATTCTTTATATCAATCATAACTTCAATCTTTCAGTCTTTCATTTTTTCATTTCTTCATTTTCTTCCTCTCATGTATCCAGCGCGAGATGTTTGCATAGATGCTATTCTCCTCATGGTGCTGAGCCTCAGTGAAACTCATGCGCTCTTCCTTCTGCACACCAAACTGGTCGGGGAAGATAATCATCAGGTTCTTGCCTGAGAAGTGCTTCTGCAGCTCATCAGGCAGTCGTTCCAAGGCATTCTTATACGAGATGGTGCCTTTACGGGCAGTCACCACCACGAAGAGATGATCCTCGGAAATATCTGCAGCCAGTTGAGGCAATTCGTTCCAGTGTCCCATCTGGGTATATTCGGCTCTCACGTTGGGATGACGGTTGTTGATATACTCAGCAATGAGTGTCAGCGACTCCTGACGTCCATGGAACTGAATACGGCAATCCAGCTGTCCTGCCAGTCGGCTCAGTCTCTCCAGCCATCGGTGGAACCCAGGCTCGAACTCTGCCCTTGAGGGCACAGCCACCCTGATGCGCCTCAACGTGTTCATGGGCTGCACAAACCGGGTGAGAATGATCTGGCGGTTCAGACCATTATACAAGCTCTGGATGAACTCACCCCAGAACCTTGGATTGATGTCCGTATGCACGTGCATTCCCATGATAATCTCCGAGCAGGCAAACTCGCGGAAAGCGTGTTTGATGCCGTTGGCGATGTTCGTTGCCAGACGCACCTGGGTCTGAACCCTCACATCCGAAGCACTGGCCTGCTGCTGCAGCCGCTCCAGAAGGCGCAGTCCCTGTTCGCGAGAGGTGTTACTGTTTTGATCGTCATATACCACATTCAGTGCCACCAGTTCCCTGTTCAGTCGCTGGTTGCGTATCGTGATAGCCAGTGAGAGCAGTTGTGGCGCGATCTCAGGATACTTTACGCAGATCAGTATCTTCTCATCGTCCTCTCCAATTGTGACGTCATAGCGCAGATGGCTCTTCTCCTGGATGATAATCTGCTTGGCGGCATGCTGTGTCATGAGGGTACTGATGATACAGGTGAAGAGTATCATCATCACCACACCGTTGAGCATAATGTCATTCATCAGATAGACACCTGGCGACACCTCCAGGCGCATGCCCACCAGTACCATCGCAATCGCACCAGCCGCATGAGCAGAGGTCAGACCAAACATGATATGTCCATCAGCCTTAGTGAAACGGAATAGCAGACTGCATACGTAGGCAGCAACAGCCTTTCCGAAGGTGCCGAAGAACACGATGAGGAATACTGTCCAAACCATGTCGATACCAGAGAAGATGGTTCCCACATTGATGAGCATACCCACACCAATCAGGAAGTAGGGGATGAACAGGGCGTTGCCGATAAACTCGATGCGGTTCATCAGTGGTGACACCTTGGGGATATACCTGTTCAGTATCAGACCGGAGAAGAAGGCACCAAAGATTCCCTCGATACCAATCAGTGAGGTGAGGGCTGCACTGAGGAACATCACCCCTAACACGAAGATATACTGCATCACGGCATCGCTATAGCGGCGAAGGAAATAGCGTGTCAGTTTGGGGATCAGGTAAATACTTCCTATACAGAAAACTGCGAATTTCAAGATGAAGTCTATCCAGAACAACCAGTTGCTGTCCTTGCTGAACGAGCCCGACAGTGCCGCCAGCATCACCAATGCCATGAACAGCGAGATCATCGATGACCCTACACTCAGACTCACACTCAGGTGCTTCTGCAGTCCATAGCGCCCGATGATGGGATAGGCTATCAGGGTGTTGGATGCCATGATACAGCCCAGCAGGAACGAGGCGGAACCGGAATAGCCCAAAAAGGTAATGGCCATCACATAGGTGAGGATTAGTGGTATGAAACAGGTGAGCAGTCCGAATATCATAAACTGTCGCGAGTGTTTCTTCACACCCTCCATGTCCATCTCCAGTCCAGCCAGGAACATGATATAGTAGAGCCCCACGCGCCCGAAGAGCTCAAAGGAGTTGTCGCGCTCCAGAATGTTGAAGCCGTATTGTCCGATGGCGACACCTGCCAGTACCATTCCGATGATATGCGGGATGCGCAGTTTGCTCATGACGATAGGAGCAAACAGGATAATCATCAGCACCACAAAGAACACCAGTGTGGGGTCGGTAATTGGGAAATATGCAGATAATAGTGTCATTTCTGCTGCAAAGTTAGTGGAGCCGTAGGACAGGAGTTTCTGCGGATTCTTGATGAGAGGAATTTCCCCATGGATGAACTGGTGTTGTTTGGTTCTGAGCGTAGCGCAGGTAGAAAATATACCTTCAAGGGAAAAGAGATCGAAGTGAAGCTGCTCCAGCATAATGATGATTTCAAGGATGTGGACATTGCCTTCACCAGTGCAGGTGCTGGCACATCTAAGGAATTTGCAGAGACCATCACCAAGTATGGTGCCGTGATGATCGACAATTCCAGCGCTTTCCGTATGGACGACGATGTTCCCTTGGTAGTGCCGGAGTGCAATGCAGAGGATGCTCTGAATCGTCCGCGTGGCATCATTGCCAATCCTAACTGTACCACCATCATGATGGTAGTGGTGCTTCAGCCTCTGGAGCAGATCTCCCACATTAAGCGCATCCATGTGTCGAGCTATCAGAGTGCTTCAGGTGCCGGCGCCGCAGCGATGGCAGAGCTGCAGCAGCAGTATAAGGAGATGGTAGAAGAGGGTGAGGTAAAGACCATCAAGAAGTTTGCCCACCAGCTGGCCTATAATGTGATACCTCAGATCGACGTTTTCCAGCCTAACGGCTACACGAAGGAGGAGATGAAGATGTATAATGAGACCCGTAAGATCATGCATACTGATGCCAAGTGCTCAGCGATGTGTGTGCGTGTCAGCTCGTTGCGCTCTCACTCAGAGAGTGTGTGGATCGAGACGGAGAAACCCATCAGCGTGGAAGAGGCTCAGAAGGCGATTGCCGCTGCACCTGGCTGTCAGCTGAAGGACGATCCTGCGACCTTAACCTATCCGATGCCTCTGGAGACTGCTGGCAAGGATGATATCTATGTAGGTCGTGTCCGTAAGGACCTCTCTGACGAGAATGGTCTTACCTTCTGGCTCTCAGGCGACCAGATCCGTAAGGGTGCTGCCCTGAATGCTGTTCAGATTGCAGAGTACCTGATAAAAGTAGGAAATGTTAAGTAAGTTAAAGTATCTGTATAGGGCAGTCTTTATGGCTGCCCTATTATGCCTGTTTAGCTGTTCAGGTGGTGACGACGATGGTCGCCGCTTGGGTGAAGAGATTGTCGGTACCTGGCAGCGTGGCTGGGGTGAAGGTGACATCATCATTGAAGGTGATCCTGATGTAAAGCCCGGCAACCTCACCTACGACCTCTTCTATTTCTATGGGGATGGCAGCTACAACGGCATGGTTCGCAAAGGCTCCTTCCTCACGGTAGATACGGAGGGGGAGATGATTTTCGAGGGCACGTTCCAGTGTGACAACAACAATCTGAAGCTGGACTGCGTCAATAGCGAAGGTGAGTCTCGTAAGATTCTGGCTCAGGTCTTGTCTTTCACAGACAAGGAGATGCAGATACGTTACGTTAACGATGAGTACGATGTCACCGTTACCGTCATCATCCGCAAGGTTTCTGATTCCGTTAAGTAAGTTTTTCCTTATTCCTTATTCCTCATCCTCTACGTCTGCCTCATAGAACTGGCAGTCGTAGGTGATTTGGCTGTAGGCTGAGAAGTAGCCCAGGCATCCTCCGGTGAAGTTGGGCAGAGGGTTGGTGCCTGTATTGTCCATGATCTGCATCGAGTAGAAGTAGTCGTATGATTTCTGGTCAATGGCTCGTATCTCAATGTGCAGTCTGTCGCCGTCAATCAGCAGGTCTTTGTCGTCGCTGCCTTCACGCGCAAAGCTGAAGAGCTGTTGCAGTTCGCTGTTTGGATTCTGGTCGTCACGTTTCACAGCCCAGCGATAGCCAGTACCGTTGCGGTAGATGTGCATGAAGTACCAGTTGTCTTCATTGGGGATATCCTGCAGCATCAGCTCTCCCATCTGGTAGTTCTCCGTCACAATCTTCTTCCTGATAAAGCGGAAGCTGTTCATCTTTGGCATTTTCTGCATGACGGAACTTGAGGTGAAATGGTTGTCGTCGAACGTGATGTCGATAGTATATTCCACACCAGGCACACCTTTCGCTGAGGCTCTGTAGAAGCCGTTTCTCGTGTAGGTGAGGGTGTTCACACTACCGTCACTGCCAGTCACTACCACCTTTGCCCTATCGATATCGCTTTGTGTCGAGTTATCATCCATGTTGTTTGTCTCACTGATGCGTGCCTCCATGCCGTCGTTCGACACCGATGCCTCTACCACGTAGATGGGAGCCACCTGATGGTAGTCTATTTCAATGTCTTTCTTGCAGGAGGTTCCAAGAAGTGCGAAGCATCCCAGAACGCTTATTAGAATCAGTTGATGATATCTCATGTTTCCTTAG
This sequence comes from uncultured Prevotellaceae bacterium, assembly GCA_902800595.1. GTDB lineage: Bacteria > Bacteroidota > Bacteroidia > Bacteroidales > Bacteroidaceae > Prevotella. Next base: position 32,773 of record CADCFA010000027.1, read on the forward strand.
AATTTAATGTTGAATGATACTGACGGCACGATGCCGAAGAGACTGTATTGCACAGCACGGGTGCGTGCGCCGTTGTCGCTGTCCTCGAAGTTAATCAGGAACGGGTTGTAACGGTTATAGAGGTTGTAGATGCCGATCACCCACTGGCGAGTCACCTTCTGTCCCTTCTTTGTCCATGAGGCACTCAAGTCCAGACGATGGTAGTCTGGTGCACGATAGCCGTTACGCTCTGCGTAGTAATAGATCCAGTTGTCGATGATCTGATACTTGCTACTGGGAGCCGTAAAGGCCTGTCCGCTGTTGAACACCCATGCTGCATTCAGTGTCCAGCGGTCTGTGAGCTGATAAGCGGCAACGATGTTGACATCATGCCTTCTGTCGTTGTTGGCATCATACCAGTTGCCGTTGTTGATGCCGTCGATCCTCGTCTTCGACCACGCCAGTGTGTAGGCGATCCATCCCGTCAGTCTGCCTAAGTTCTTACGGGCGCAGAACTCCATACCGTAGCTCTTTCCCTCGCCGGCCAGTATCAGGCGCTCCAGCTCTATCTCACTGCTGAAGCTCTTGCCGTCGCGATAGTCGAGCACGTTGTCAATCTTCCTGTAATAGCCCTCCAACGAGAAGTCATAGGCCTGGCTTGAGCTCATCATATAGATACCTGCACTCACCTGATCTGCGACCTCGGGCTTGAAGAGGTTGCTGCTGATGGCATAGCGGTCGAAGGGGGTAGAGGTGCTCTGGTTCCTCAGGGCGTGTATGTTCTGTGAGGTTCTGGCGTAGCCCAACTTGATGCTGGTCTGATTCGAAGTCTTGATGTTGACGCTGGCTCTGGGCTCCAGCACCTTGTGGGTGGTCACAATCTCATTGCGCTTGTAGTTGTAGTACCAGCCGATGTTGCCGTCGGGCTCGATGTCGTAATAGAGTGAGCCTCCTAGGGGTGAGAAGAGGTTCAGGCGAAGACCAGCCGATAGGGAGAGGGCGTTTGAGAACTTGAATTCGCCGTTCAGCCAGAAGGCATTCTCCCAGGCTCTTCGCTCTTCTTTGCCGTATTTGTTCACTACCTGCCATTCAGCAGACTTCACATTCATCAGTGTTGACTGGAAACCTATTTTGAGTTTCTGCTCACCGATGTTGATATTGAAGTCCTGGCGCAGGCTTCCCTGCCGGATATGTCCCTTGTACCAGAGGTTCATTCCTACGAAATCCACGCCATTGTCATTCTGATAGCCACTATAATATAAGGTGGTCTGCGAGTTGGATCCCCCGTTGAAGTGGTGCAGCCATTTCAGACTTCCCATCAGGTTGCTCCAGCGGATGTCCACCATCTTGTCAACCGCAGTGCGGTCGTAGCCGGTGAAGAAAGTCAGAAACAGCTGATTGCGCTTGCTGAGGGTCCAGTCAAGCTTCGCGTTCACATCATAGAAGTAGAGGGTGTTATGCCTGAAGTCGGGCACCATCTTTAGAAACAAGTCCATATACGTGCGTCTGGCTGTAATGAGGAAGGAGGCCTTGTTCTTCACGATAGGACCTTCTAAGGTGCCCTTCGCGGCCAGCAGACCGATGGAGGCTCCACCATGATAGCTCTGTTTGTTGCCTGTGCGCCCAATGATATCTAAGACAGCCGATGAGGCACCGCCAAACTGAGCAGGCAGCAGTCCCTTGTAAAGGGTAGCTCCTGCCAATGCGTCATCGTTGAAAGTAGAGAACAGACCACCCACGTGACCTACATTGTAGATGGGCACATTGTCGAAGAGCACCAGATTCTGGGCTGACGTACCGCCACGCACCTGGAAGCTGCTGGAGGCGTCGCTCTCCGACTTTACGCCAGGCAGCCACTGGATTGAGCGCACGATATCGTTCTCGCCAAAGAGCTGTGGTGTCGCTGTCAGGTCCTCAATTTGTATCACCTCGGCACCCGTCTGCACATTCTGTATGCGCTGGCGCACGGAGTTTGAAGTCACCACCACCTCATCCAACTGCTCAGTGCGGATGGAGTCTTCTGTCTCAGGGATTGCTATTGCCAAACAGGCAGAAAGTATGATGTTAAGTGTTATCATCTGTGCAAAGGTACATAAAAAATGAGAAATAATAGCTCATAGACGAAAGAAATCGAAATATTTTCGTAAATTTGCCCCGAAAATGATTAAAAGAAGCATAAAATGAAACAGTTTTTCCTTGCCTTGATGGCAGTTGTGGCACTTGGTGCCTGCAGTAATGAAGAGAAAGATCTCACTTATCGTGGCCTCTCTATGGGCTTGCCGTTCCAGACTTTCTGTGACTCTCTGACAGCGCGCGGCTTTGCCGTTGACTCTGCTAAGACCGATTCCGCCTTTACCCGTGTGGTGATGGTCAATCCCAATGAGAAATTCCGCCTGATGCTGGCTCAGCAGGATGGTAAGCTGCTGGCTTTGCAGGAGAACTACCAGCTCTCTACCAACGACAGCACCCGTCAGATGTGGCAGCAGAAGCGCGATGAGTTTGAGAAGGAGCTTGACGCCTGGCCTAACATGCCGTTGCACGGCGACGATCATAAGGTGGCTAGGTTCGAGGCAGATGGCGGATTCATCACAGTGACGCTCGAGAACACCTACACCCCCACGCTCCAAGTGCTTTACGAGGTAAATAAGTAAGCGGCTGATTGTATCTTCTGTAATCTATAACATCGCTACTGTATAGAGATAGACTGCTGCGGCGGGAATGGCCAGCAGGGAGGAGTCGAAGCGGTCGAGCATGCCGCCGTGTCCTGGCAGAATATTTCCAGAGTCCTTGATGCCCAGCGTCCGCTTGAAGAGACTCTCCACCAGATCGCCCCAGGTGCCGAACACCACGATAGTCAGACCCAGTCCAGCCCAGCCTGCTGCACTCAGACCCAGGTCGTTGACGCCATACTGTTCTGTGAGATACCACACCAGTACGGCTACAGCCACAACCAGAATGCCGCCGCCGATGCTACCTTCCCAGCTCTTACCTGGGGAGATGCGAGGGAACAGCTTGTGCTTACCTAGCAAAGAACCACAGATATAGGCACCCGTGTCGTTGATCCAGAGGAACACGAAGACGGAGAGCGGTGCCAGATAGCTATAGGTGATATCACTGCCTACCGAACGGAAGGCGAGCACATTCAACAGCGAGAAGGGAAGGGCGATATAGAGCTGGCTCATCATCGTGTAGGCCCAGTCGTTCACGGGGTCCTCCTGTTTCAGATAGAGTTCTGCCACCATCAGGTAGATGATGGAGATGAGGTAGGGGATGAACACGCCTGCCGACGTAATGCCGGCGTTGTAACCTGCCATCGCAAAGAAGAAATACACGCCTGCCACCGTAGAGATGAAGCGGTTTACGGTGATGCTGTCACGGTCGTTCACCAGGCCGGTAAACTCCCAGATGGTGAGTCCTGTCACCAGCGCAAAGAGTAGTACCATTGCCTCTGCACGGAGGAAACAACACACGATAGCGGCTACAAAAAACACCGCTGTAATGGTTCTGACAATGAAATTATTCATAAATCCTTTATGCTTCTTCTACCTTCTTTTCTTCCTCTTTCTTGTCTTTAGCCTCAGCATCTGCTTCAGCCTTTGCCTTGGCTTCAGCCTCCAGCTGTCTGCCACGCTCCTCAGCCATGCGTTCAGCATCAGCCTTCATCTGAGCCTCTAACAGCTCTTCCGCACGACTGGTCCAGGGGCGCTTGCCGAAGATCCGCTCCACATCCTCTGCGAAGATTACCTCACGATCCACGAGCAACTGTGCCAGCTGGGCGTGACCTTCTTTGTGCTCTGTCAGAATCTGCTTTGCACGCTCATATTGTTCATTGATCATCCGCAGCACCTCATCGTCCATCACCTTAGCCGTTGTCTCGGAATAAGGCTTCTGGAACTGGTACTCCGCATTGTTATAGTAGCACACGTTGGGCAGCTTGTCACTCATACCCGCATAGGCAATCATACCGTAGGCCTGCTTCGTCACACGTTCCAGATCGTTCATCGCACCAGTAGAGATATGCCCTACGAACAGCTCTTCAGCAGCACGGCCACCTAAGAGTGAGCACATCTCGTCGAGCATGGCTTCTTTTGTCTGAAGCACACGCTCCTCGGGCAGATACCAGGCGGCACCTAATGCCTGACCACGTGGCACGATCGACACCTTCACCAACGGGTTGGCAAACTCCGTAAACCACGAGATGGTGGCATGACCAGCCTCGTGGATGGCGATGGAGCGCTTCTCGGCCTGTGTCATCACCTTGGTCTTCTTCTCCAGACCACCGATGATACGATCCACAGCGTCGAGGAAGTCCTACGTTGGCGATATCCGCACCTGAGAAACCAGGTGTCTGACGAGCCAGGAAGTCGATATCCACGCTGTCGTCAGTCTTCACAGGCTTCAGGTGCACCTTGAACACCTCCTTGCGCTCGTTCAGGTCAGGCAGATCGACATGGATCTGACGATCGAAACGACCTGCGCGCAACAGAGCCGAGTCGAGCATGTCGGCACGGTTGGTGGCAGCGAGAATGATCACACCCGAGTTCGTGCCAAAGCCGTCCATCTCCGTCAACAGGGCGTTCAGCGTGTTCTCGCGCTCATCGTTACCTCCCATGGCAGGGTTCTTCGAACGGGCACGGCCCACAGCGTCGATTTCATCGATGAAGATGATGCAGGGCGACTTCTGCTTAGCCTGCTGGAACAGGTCTCTCACACGACTGGCACCCACACCCACGAACATCTCCACGAAGTCGGAACCACTCATCGAGAAGAAAGGCACACCAGCCTCTCCGGCTACAGCCTTTGCCAGCAGTGTCTTACCCGTTCCCGGAGGTCCCACGAGCAGTGCGCCCTTGGGAATCTTACCACCCAGTTCTGTATATTTCTCAGGGTTCTTCAGGAAATCCACAATCTCCTGTATCTCCTGTTTGGCACCAGCCTGACCAGCCACGTCCTTGAACGTGATGCCCAGGTCGCCACCCTTCTCATACATCTTCGCTTTCGACTTGCCGACGCTGAACACACTACCGCCGACGCCACCTCCTCCGCCACCCATGCGGCGCATGAAGAAGATCCACAGCGCCACGATTACGAAGATCGGCATGAGGTTATAGAAGATCATGTTCAGGAAGTCGTTGTCCTTCTGGTTCTCATACACGAAGTCACCTGTAAACACCTTGTCCTCCTTGGCTTTGGTCACAAACTGCTCCACCTGGTCGATCGAGCCGAACTCCACCTCCACATACGGATCCTTGCCTGTCTGCTGTGCACTCTGGTGGAACACGTCGCGGATGTGCTCAGGCTTTACATACATCTTGATGAGGCTCTGGTTCTTGTTCACCACGATCTTTGAGGCATAGCCGCGCTGCACCATCGTCTTGAAGTCAAAGTATGAGGCATTCTTGGCGATGCTGCTGTTTGTCGGACCACCGCTTGAGAAATACAGCAGTCCGAGGGCCGCAATGGCGATGATATAGATCCAGTTCATATTAAACCGGGGCATATTCATCTTCGGTCCGTTATTGTTGTCTTGCTTTGGTAAATTGTTCTTATCCACTTTTATATATCTGAAATTTAATGTTTAATGTTTAATCTTTAATCTTTAATCCAAGTCGGGTATTCTCGTCAGCACCGCATCCTCCCAGAGGTGCTCCAGATCGTAATACGCTCTCACGTCGGGCAGGAAGATATGCACCAGCACGTCGCCATAGTCCATAGCCACCCATTGCGCATTCTCCAGTCCCACCACGTGCGATGGCTTCTCCTTGAGCCGCTCGCGAGCCATGTCGCCTATCGACTCCGTGATGGCCTCTACCTGTGAGGGCGAGTTGCCCTGACAGATGATGAAAAATTGGCTGATGGTGCCTTCTATCTTTCTCAAGTCAGCAATCACGATGTCGCTGCCCTTTTTCTCTTGAATCGCTTCTGTAATTGTCTGTACTAAATCCTTCATTAAATATAATATGTGTAATTTTGGAGTACAAAGGTACTCATAAAACAGCGAATAACAAAGAAAAAGTGAAATTTTTGCGGTTTTTTATAATTTTTCGCCCAAAAGTTTTGGTAGTTCACAAAAAAGCTGTACCTTTGCACCCGCAAAACAGAAACAAGGACGTTTCGATTGCATGACTTTGGGGTATGGTGTAATGGTAACACTACAGATTCTGGTCCTGTCATTCTTGGTTCGAGTCCGAGTACCCCAACAAAAGATCGCTAAGTCGCTGAAAAGCACTTGGCGATTTTTAGTAACTAATTTAAAACAATTAAGAACATGGAGACAACATTAGTATTATTGAAGCCCAGTTGCGTGCAGCGCCAACTGATTGGTGAGGTCGTAAACCGTTTTGAGCGTCGTGGACTCCGCATCTCAGGAATGAAGATGATGCAACTGAGCGATGAGATTCTTCGTGAGCACTATGCGCACCTTGTTGACAAACCCTTCTTCCCAGGTCTTTGCGCTTCCATGCAGGCATCGCCCGTTGTAGCTATGGCTATCTCTGGCGTTGAGGCTGTGCAGGTGGTTCGCACGATGGCAGGTGTCACCAATGGTCGTCAGGCTGCCCCAGGCACCATTCGTGGCGACTACTCGGTAAGCAACCAGCAGAACATTGTTCATGCCTCAGATTCAGTAGAGAATGCAGCCATCGAGGTTAAGCGCTTCTTCAAGCCCGAAGAGATATTCGACTACCAGAGTGGCGCTTTCGCCTATGTCTATGGCGAAGGCGAGTGCAAGTAAAAAAGCATACATTTGAAGAGAGAGCTACGGCTCTCTCTTTGTTCGGTTACATGCCTCTCCATTCTTGAATTTCTGGAAAGGTAGCTTCTCTGTACCTTGTTCATTACAGCTTGCTGACAAGAGCTGCCACTTTCTGCCGGAATTTCAGTAATTATCTGCCAATTATGTTATCTCTTTTTATTCGTAGGCATATACTAGCCCGTACTTCTCATGCAACTTCCGAAGAGAGCCGTCGGACTTCATCTGACGGATGACATTGTTCACTATCTGCAATAGATCCTCCTGCCCTTTCTGCATGAGGACACCAATTTCTCCATGAGTGAATGGAGCGTTCAATAGTGGGGCTGCTAGTCGGGTGTCTGTCTGTACATAATAAGGAGCCTCTGTAATTTCCGTTATCATCACGTCGGCTACACCTTCGGCTACAAGTGTCGGTATTTCCTCGTTCTTTTGGTAAACGACTATATTTGCGTGAGTCAGGTTCTCGTTGGCAAACTTCTCATTCAGTCCACCAGGATTCACCATTACAGTCACTTCGGGCTGGTTGATGTCAGCCAATGACTTGTAGCGGTCTGCCTCCGAAGCCCTGCATAGGATGGTCTTGCCGTTAACCAGATAGCCGTCGCTCATTAGCATCGTTTCCCGTCTGGTATCTGTTATAGTAATCCCACCAATGGCAAGGTCGAATATCTGAGGCTCTGTAAGTACGTCGGCTGTCAATGTAGGCCATGAGGTCTTTTTGAATTCTATATCTACTCCTAACCTTCTTGCTATTTCGTTGGCGACATCAATACCAAAGCCCCAATATGTTCCATCGGGTTCACAGAATGATAACGGTCTGTAGTCACCGGTCAGAACTGCTATCAGAAACCAGGTCCTTAATCTTTCCAATCTTATCATTGTTTCTGTACTGTATTTGAAATCGGCTACAAAATTACTCATTTTACCTTTATTTTTCGTATCTTTGCAGCCAACATTACAATACTTTAAGAGATTCCTGAGGTTACAAGACTTTAAGCACAAAGCCGCTATGAAAGATGTAAGTCTGCGTCATCTGAGTTTAACGTAGTCCATATTATCTCTGCTTTTTGAATATCAGCTTCATAGTCTCGGGGTCGAGTGGTTTCATCGTGGGCAGCTTCAGGTCTTTCACCATGTGGAGTGTGCCCTGTTTGTATTTTTGGAAGTGGTCGGTCTTCAAGTGCTGCTGATAGGCATCCTCGGAGGCATAGATTTCGAGGATGCGAATCTGGCAAGAGTCTTCGGCGCTCTGCATGGGATACAGGCAGATGACACCAGGCTCACGTTCTATACTGAGGCGATCCACCTCGTTGGCAAATTCAAGATACTCCTTGAGGTACTGCGGATAGACCTCGATTTCAGCCAGGCGTACAATCATTTTCTCTGTTTCTTGTGCTACTGCAGTGATGGAGAGCATAAGGGCGAATAATATTACAAGTTTTCTCATATCCTTTATTCCATTGAGTGTTCTTTGCTGTTGAATGTTAATTCGGGTGCAAAGGTACGACAAATCCGTCATACATAGCCTAACTGATTTACTGATATATCAACTCATTTTGCTGATTTAGCAGATTTTTCGCTTTTATGTCGGTAAAATCCTTTTGAATGTCATGGTAGTCAGAGAGCAGATTCCAGATACCGTCTTCTGAGAGTACTCCACGTTTGAGGTCTGTAGGGAGATTCCCTGCTTCGTCAGCAGCATGGTCCTGTTTCCACAACTCACTGCCATAGTATTTGCTGAGTTCCGCAATATCCTCTTTGATGGCCTCCAATGAATCAGCAGACTCATCTTTTATGGCTGCCAAGGCTTTGTTGAAGCGTTGTTCCATCATCTTGATTCGCTCAATTTGTAAATTACCTATTTTCTGATAGGCTAATCGTTCGTCGCCGTTGGCAAGATAGATGATGCCGCAATAGGTGAACCCGTACTTCTCGATACAGTGTTGCATGATGGTGTTGTCGCGATGGGTATCTATCCGTAGATTCCCATCAGCGGCAAAGCAGTAGTCCATCATGTCGCTGAATATGTGATGGGCGTCAGGATAGCTGGCTATGCGGTGAATGACATGATATGGCTGCACATCATCAAGCCACGCTCCTTCATATATCCTGGCATAGGTTGGCTCTGGGGAAGGAAGGAAAGCAAAGTAGGCAACAATCCTGCCGTCGTCTTCTACCACATAGCCTCCGCCTTTCTCCATATCAGATAGAATGACAGTCTCTGAGGGATAGCCGTCAGACCATTGTTTCATATTACCCGACGACCGCATGATTGCCTTGGCGGCATCTATCACCTGCATGATAGCGGGTATGTCTGTCTGTGTAGCTTCTCTAATTACTCTGCTCATATTTGGATGGTCAGCCCACAGACTCGATGCGGAGTTTTAGCAGGCCGGCGGGTACACGTACCTCAATCGTGTCGCCAGCCTTTTTGTTGAGCAGTGCCTGGGCGATGGGTGACTTGATGGAGATCTTGCCTTCGCGCAGATTGGCCTCGTGCGGACTGGCGATGGTGTAGGTCATCCTGCTGTTGTTGGCAAGGTTGGTGATCTCTACCTTGCTGAGCAGTTGCACGGCACCAGAACTCTGGCGTGCCGACGTGTCGATCACGCGGGCGTTCTCCAGCACACGCTGCTTAAACCGGATACGGCTCAGCAATCGTCCTTGTTCACGCTTGGCAGCGTGATATTCGAAGTTCTCGCTCAGGTCGCCCTGTGCTCGAGCCTCTGCAATGGCATCTCTCACCTGGGGCAGTTCTACTGTCTCCATGTGTCGTAACTCTGCCACGAGCTTGTCGTAGCCTTCCTGTGACATATATTCGTAACCCATATCGTCTTGATTCTTGATTTGATGGGGCAAAATTACACAAAAAATCTCAGATTGCTTGCAAATCTACCAAAAACTTCCTACCTTTGTCTCCCAAAAACGATGAAACTGATAGATTACTTACGACAGCATGCCGAAGAGACGCCTGATCGTATCGCCGTAATCTGTGGCGATGAGACGGTGAGTTATGCCATGTTGTACCAACGGGTACAGGCGCGTGCAGCCACACTGCCTCATGGCGAGGTGGTGACGTTCCGTGGTTCGCAGACCGTTGATTTCCTCGTTACTTATTTCGCCATTCATCTGGCAGGGTCGGTGGCGGCACCTTTGGAGCGCGATACACCTGAACCGCTGTTTCAGGAGATTACCGCCAGTCTGGTGGGCAGTAAGTTGCCCCCCGACAGCGCCGATATCCTTTACACCACTGGTACCACCGGTCGTTCTAAAGGCGTTATCATCAGCCATCGTACCATCATCGCCGATGCCGAGAACCTGATAGCGGGGCAGGGGTTCAGTCGTGACCTGGTGTTTATCATCAACGGACCGCTCAACCATATCGGCTCCCTGTCGAAGATATTCCCTGTTGTGATGCTGGGGGCTACGCTTTATATCCTTGACGGCATGCGCGACCTGAATGCTTTCTTCCAAGCCCTCGACTATCCCGCTGCGAAGATGGCTACCTTCTTCGTGCCAGCCACCATCCGCATGCTGTTGCAGTTTGCTGCCGACCGTCTGGCTGCCTATGCCGATAAGATCGACTTCATCGAATCGGGGGCTGCGCCATTGGCACATGCCGACATGCTGCGGCTTTGTGAGCTGCTGCCTCATACGCGTCTCTACAATACCTATGCCTCTACCGAGACGGGCATTATCGCCACCTATAATTATAATGATGGGCGCTGCCTGCAAGGATGTCTTGGCCGACCCATGCCTCATTCACGACTGCTGATCACTGCCGACGGTCTGATTGCCTGTCAGGGTGATACGTTGATGTCGGGCTATGTGAATGATCCGGAACTTACTGCCACCGTCCTGCACGATGATACGATCTTTACAGCCGATATGGGCCATATCGACGAGGAGGGCATGCTGCGCTTGGAAGGTCGCCAGGGAGATGTCATTAATGTGGGAGGCTATAAGGTGGCTCCTACGGAAGTAGAAGATGCAGCCCTCTCTCTGCATGAGATCAAGGACTGCATCTGTATCGCCGTCGATCATCCGGTCATGGGGCAGGCTCTGAAGCTCTTGGTGGTTATGGCGGAAGGCATGTCGTTCAACAAACGCCAGATAGCCCGTGCCTTGAAAGACCGGTTGGAAGTCTATAAGGTGCCATTGCTCTACGAACAGGTAGAAAAGGTCCAGCGCACCTATAACGGCAAGATCGACCGTAAGTTCTATTCAAGTAGAAAAATGTGATATAGCCGATTCCTTCATGAAAGCTAATGGGATGGCTTGCTCATAGTAGAGCTGGGTCATCTCTTGTGTCTGGGGTGAAGTACCGTAGAGCGCCTCGAACATCTCATGGAGCCCGGATTTTCCACCATGTTTCAACGCATGCACGATACAGAGGTTCATCAGGCCGATGTTCTCCGACAGGATGTCGAGATCGGTCAGGGCTATCTGCGAGAGGGCGAGCTGGTAGGCATCTTCGCTATCAGCGGCTACCATACGGTCGATGTCGCCCAAGGTGGCAAAGCCAAACTTCAGGAGCGCACGTAGGAAAGGCTGCAGCGGGGCGGGGTAGATCTCGGCCTGGTTCACGGCTGCGATGCGCTTGTTCAGACGATCGAAAGGCCCCAAGGTAAGGTAGCTGCGGAACGACACGCTGTCGAGCTCCACATCGTCGAGCTTTCCGGAATCCACCAACGACTTCACGCGGCGGCGGTAGTCGGTGAGGGTGGCGCGCAGGCGACTGAACTCATCGTCGATCAGTTCGAGCGTACCAGCCAGTCTGCTAAACTGGCGTACATATTCCCGAGGTATCTTCACATCACCTTTATAACCTGTGTCGTGCTCGATGGTTGACCATACGTGTTGCAGGGCGGTGCGCATCTGAAGCTCAAAGCGGATGGTGTTCAGCTCCGGCATGGCAGGATCGTCCACCACGCTCTTGGGCAGTCGGCAGATATAGTGCAGTGAGTTATAGCCGAAGCTGTCGAGCTCATGCAACTTTCGTTTATCCACTGACTCTTTCCAGTCGATGTCAAGCACTTGCTTGGCGATGGCTGCCACCTTATCCACTTCGTCGGTGTAGAAGGTGATGATACGGATGCCCACCAGGTCGGTCAGGTTGTCGATGTCGGCATACTTATGGCCTTTGCGCTCCAGTTTGCCTATCAGCGATGCTTCCTTCTTCACGCGATGCTCGATGGCATTGACGTAGATGCCCTGTTCCTTCAGGGTTTTGCTCAGGAGTTGATAGACCAAGTCGTCCAGACGCTGGAGAATGGGCAGACGGTTACGGAATTGCTGGAGAATCAGCTCTCCATGGGGATCTAAATGATAGTTCATTTCTTTGCTGTTGTACAAGTGTTAACGAGATAGACGATACTCATGTAGGGGATACCGGTGTTGGTCTCCAGACCAATCTCACAGGTACGGCTGTTCGAGTAGCCCACCTCTATGTGATTCTTCTCAATTTGCGGACGGAGCTTGCGCAGACCGTAGCTGTTCATCTCTGGGAAGGTGAAGCCGCGGTCACCGGCAAAGCCACAGCAGCCTACGCCCTCAGGCAGATAGACGTTGTTGGAACAGAGCTTCGCCAGGGCAATCATGTCCTTATCCACACCCATCAGTCGGGTAGAGCAGGTGAGGTGGAGGGCGATATGCTGATCGGTGGGGTGGAAGTCAAGACGGTCCTTCAAGTAGGTCATGATAAACTCGGCAGGCTCGTAGAGCTTCATCTTCTTCATCACCTTGCGCATGCGGTGCAGACAGGGGCTCTGGGCGCACAGCACGGGATACTTGCCCTTCTCGGAGGCTTTCCAGAGGGCATGTTCCAGCTCCGCACTCTTACGGTCGGCTATGTCAAGCATACCCTTCGACTCCCAGATCTGTCCACAGCACATCCGCTCCATACCTTCCGGGAAGATCACCTCATAGCCAGCCTTCGCCATCAGCTGGATCACCTCGTCCACCAGGTCGTGGATCTTACCGCCCTGCTTCGACTGTCCCATCGTCTGGTTGATACAGCTGGGGAAATACACCACTTTCAGGGGCGAGTCACTATGTTCTTCGTGGTGAGGAATGGACTTCTCGATGATAAACTGGGTGAGGTCTGACTTCTTCGGCTGGCGCTTCTTCTTGGGCATGGCGGTGGTCCAGAGAGGCAGTCCCATCTTGTTCATCGTACGGCACACATTGGTCATCAGCTTCGGACCGAGGGTGATATGAGCCAGATGCGCCACGTCGAGCACTACGCGCAGACCACTCTTGATGCCTGCCATGTGGTTGGCGGCAAACTCTCCCACCTGATAGCCCAGATGGTTGTGGTTCATGTCCAACTGACGGATCAGGTGGGTCAGCTCACCCGTATTGATCTTCATCGGACAGGAGGTGGCACAGAGACCGTCGGTAGCACAGGTCTGGTCACCATAGTATTTATACTGCTGGCGCAGCTTGGCTGCCCGCTCAGGATCCCTGCCGGTAGCCTCCAGCTCACGGATCTCACGCTGTACGGCGATACGCATACGGGAGGAGAGGGTGAGGCCACACGACATACAGTTCACCTCGCAGAAGCCGCATTCGATACACTTGTTGGCACGTTTCACCATCTCGATGGTCTCGTGGGCAGTCGAGCAGTCCGGATCCATCAGGTAGTGGCCGCCGTCGGGCACGCTGTCGAAGTCGTAGTCGAGTACAGGCAGTGGCTTCAGGCACTTGATGAAGCAGTCGGGATCATCGTTGAAGATCACGCCCTGGTTCAACAGACCTTCGGGATCGAAGATGGCCTTCAGCTCCTTCATGGCATCATAGGCTTTCTCGCCCCATTCGTATTTCACAAACGGTGCCATATTGCGACCGGTGCCGTGTTCAGCCTTCAGTGAACCGTCATAGCCCTCCACCACGAGCTTTGCCACGTCGCGCATCATCTCTGCATAGCGGGCCACCTCATGCTCTTCGGCAAAACTCTGGTTCAGGATGAAGTGGTAGTTGCCCTCGAAGGCATGACCATAGATACAGGCATCTGAGTAGCCGTGGTCGGCAATGAGCTTCTGCAGCTTCACGGTAGCCTCTGGCAGCGACTCGATGGGGAAGGCTACGTCTTCAATAAGGCATGAGGTGCCTACGGGACGTGTACCACCTACACTGGGGAAAATACCGCTTCGGATGGCCCAGTATTTGCCATACACCTTCGGGTCTTCGGTAAACTCAGCGGGGATATACAGGCGGAACTGTCCTAAGCAGACTTTGATCTTCTCGATCTTCTCCAACAGCTGCTCATGGGTGATGCCCTTGGTCTCGGTGAGGATAGCCGTCAGGTTATGGTAGTCACCAGGCTCCACTCCCTCAATCTTTCCGGCATCCACATCTTTCTTATATTGCAGAAACACGGGATCATCTACGGAGTTCAGCGACATGTAGTCGAGCATCTCGGCACTCTTCACCATCAGGTTTTCTGCACTCATCTTCAGGTCTTCTTCGCCCGCCTTCAGCTTCTTCATCGCCACCACTGCCTCACAGCTCTCTTTCATCGTCATGAAATACACCATGGCTGAGGCCTTGAAGGGATAGTCCTTCAGCGTCTTCATCGTCACCTCCGACAGGAAGGCGAGGGTACCCTCGGAACCCACCATCGAGTGGGCGATGATGTCGAACGGATCGTCGTAGGCAATCAGTGGGCGCAGGTTCAGACCTGTCACGTTCTTAATACTGTATTTCTTCTGTATGCGCGCAGCCAACTGCTCGTCGGCACGCACCTTGTCGCGCAGGGCTTCAATCTTCTTCAGGAATTCAGGATGACTCTTGCGGAAAGCCTCACGGCTCGCCTCGTCGCCCGTGTCGAGCACGGTTCCGTCGGTCAGGATGATACGGGCAGAGATGAGCATACGGTCACTGTTGGCATGCACACCACAGTTCATACCAGAGGCATTGTTGATCACGATACCGCCCACCATCGCCGAACCGATCGAGGCAGGGTCGGGTGGGAACACACGACCGTGGGGCTTCAGGATCTCATTCACCCTCGCTCCTACAATACCAGGCTGGAGCTTGATCGTATCCTGGTTTTCGCCAATCTCATAGTTCTCCCAGTGCTTGCCAGCCACAATCAGCACGCTGTCGGTACAGCTCTGACCTGAGAGTGAGGTACCTGCTGCACGGAAGGTGAAGGGCAGCTTGTATTTCTGACAAGCCTTGACGATCTTGGAAATCTCCTCTTCGCCGTCGCTGCGGATGACGACTTTGGGAATCTGGCGATAGAAACTGGCATCCGTTCCCCAACCTAAGGTACGGAGCTCGTCGGTATAGATACGGTCAGACGGTATGAACTGTCTGATGTCTTGTAGGAACTGATTTGTCATAGGGCTTTTTTGAGTTTTAAGTTATACTTTGCGACAAAGATACGAAAAGAAGTGCAAAGTGGAAAGGCGAAAAGAGAAAAGATGAAGCGAATTTTGTTTTTTTCACAAAAAAAGAGTGGGTGTATCACGAAAACTTCGTATATTTGTCGAAAATTTTGCCGATAACTCAAATTTACTAATAATACATCACAGCCTATGACAGCTCTTATTTCTGTTATTCCTATCCTGTTACTCATCGTTCTGATGATGGGTTTCAAAGTGTCTGGTTACAAGAGTGCGGTAGTTACTCTTGTGGTTACAATCCTTTTGGCCTTATTTGCCGTACCTGCCATGGGCATCCTGCCAGAAAAGTATGCCGGCGCGTCGATCTATGGTATCACCATCTGGTCGGTGGTCGAGGGCTTCCTCAAGGCTTGTTTCCCCATTATCCTGATTATCATCTGTGCCATCTTCAGCTATAACATCCTCTGCGAGACGAAGGAGATAGAGACCATCAAGACGCAGTTCATCCAGATGACCGCCGACAAGGGTCTGCTCGTGTTGCTGCTCACATGGGGTCTCGGTGGTGTGCTCGAAGGTATGGCGGGCTTCGGCACGGCTGTGGCTATCCCTGCCGCCATCCTCATCGGACTGGGCTTCAAACCGATGTTCTCGGCTGTCATCTGTCTGGTGGCAAACACGGTGGCTGTAGGTTTCGGTGCCGTCGGTCTGCCTGCCACCACACTGGCAAATCAGGTGGCTGCCAGTGGTGTGGCTACCCCGGAGGAGCTCTGCGAGGTAGCTACGTTCATCATTCTGCAGCTCTCTCTGATGTTCTTCATCACCCCGTTCCTCATCCTGATGATGACCGATCGCACGAAGATCGTGAAGAATATCTCCATCGCCCTGTTCGTGGGTACCTTCTCTATTGTCGTGCAGTTCTGCTGTGCCCATTTCATCGGTCCTGAGACACCTGCTATCCTCGGTTCAGTGGCTGCCATCATCGCCATGCTCATCTACAACAAGCTGTTCCTGCGCCATGAGGCGGAGAAAGACACGGTGCATGTAGAGAAGCAACAGTTCGGCTTGGTGAAGACGCTCAAGGCCTGGAGTGTATATGGTCTGATCATCTTCTTCATCCTGATCAGCAGTAAGATTGTGCCGCCGGTGAATGAGCTGTTGAATACCAATCTGGTGACAAAGTTCGACCTGCCCGTCATTGGCAATACCTTTAAGTTCGGCTGGCTGTCAAATGCCGGTCTGATGATCTTCCTCGGTGCCGTGATCGGTGGCCTGATTCAGGGCATGAGCTTCGGCAGTCTGATGAAGCTGCTGGCTAAGACCACCCTGAATCTGCAGAAGACGGTGGTTACCATCTGCTGCCTGGTGGCGATGGCGATGCTGATGAACAATACGGGTATGACCAACGATATCGCCAAGGGACTGGTGCTGCTCACTGGCTCCGCCTTCCCGTTCTTCGCACCGCTTATCGGTTCGATCGGTACCTTCGTCACTGGTAGCGCCACCAATGCCAACATCCTGTTCGGTAAGCTGCAGGCTACTGCTGCCAGCGACCTCGGTCTGGTGAACCAGGGCACCTTCTTCGGGGTGAGTGGTAACGAGACCAACTGGCTCGCCGCTGCCAACTGTGCCGGCTCTGAGGGTGGTAAGCTGCTGTCGCCGCAGTCCATCGCCATTGCTACCGCAGCCTGCGACATGGAGGGACAGGATGGTGACATCATGCGTAAGACGATGCCATTCGCCATCTTCTGGATCCTGATGAACGGTCTTATGGTGTTCCTCGGGCTCCATGTGATTTGAGCATTTTGAAAAATTTTCTCTTAAATGGCTTGTCGTATCGAAATAATTTTCTAACTTTGCAGCCGTGAAGAGATTAACAGAAAAACAGTCGCGCCATTCTTTGACCACACAAATCGTTATGTGGGTGGTGGGGTTCGTGTCTGTTCTCTTCGTTACTTCCCTTTTCATCATGTTCCATTATGCCCGTCAGTCCATTTATACGGAGGCGATGGAGAAAGCGCGTCAGACCCTGCGCACCACAGAACTGCGTATCGACAACACCTTGAGTGAGGTAGAGACGGCTACGCGCAGCTTACACTGGACAATAGAAAATAGCCTGGACAGACCAGAAATCATGGACAGCCTCTGTCGGCAACTGTTGAAAGAGAACCCTCACATCGAAGGTTGTGTCATCGCCTTCGAACCGGGCGTCTATCCGCAATATGGCATCTACCATGAGGTATATGCCCACCGCAACGCTGTCGATTCCACACAAATCGATGTGACGATAAACGACGGAAAGAAACTATATACACGTGAGAAGTGGTATTTCATTCCCCTGCACAATGAGAAGCCCATCTGGATCGACCCCTATGTCGATGTAGAGCACGGCGAGACCTCCATCATCACTGCTTATGGTATGCCGCTCCGCGACAAAGAGGGTGAACTGGTAGGTGTACTCTCGTCACATATATCCATGAAGTGGTTTGCCGACTTGGTGCTCTCGCTGAAGCCTTTCCCCAACTCCCATGCCTCGGTGATGGGTACCGACGGACACCTGATTATCCACCCCGACAGTTCACTCGAAGCGCATGAGGCATATTTCCAGGAGGCCTTCAACGATCCTACCAGCCAAGCCCATCTGGCAGCCATATCCATGAAGACAGGGCATATCGGACATAATGAGATCACAATGGGCGACAAGCATGGCTTCATCTTCTATCATCCCTTCGAGAATCTTCAGTTCCTATGACTCACTCCTGCGACTGACGATCCTCATCAGTCTTATAGGTCTGCTGCTAATCGGTATGTTCTGTTTCTTTATCAGTCATTTTAAGCTCAAGCCGCTGCAGCAGCTCGTAGATACAGCCCGCCGGATGGCAGAAGGACAGCTGGATGAGCCTATTAGGGAAAGTCGTCGCACCGACGAGGTCGGTTACGTGCAGAACACCTTCCGCCAGATGCAGCAGAACATCGGGCGGCATATCGCAGATATCAACCACCTGACCGATGTGCTCCGCCAGCGTAATGACGACCTCAAGCTGGCGTATGATCAGGCCCGTGAGGCCGACCGCATGAAGGATGCCGTCATCCTGAATATGAGCGACCGTATGGAACAGTCGGTGAAAGCCATCCACACCACAGTCGGCGATTTCCTGCAGCACGTGGGAGAGATGAACTCTGAGGAATGTCGCCAGATGGCCGATAAGATACAGAAACATACGGAGATAACCACCGAATTGCTGGGCAATTTGCTTGGAGTCGCCGATAAAAAACAGGAGGAGCGCCTATGAAAGAGATGAATAAGACTATTCACCAGTCGCTCTCCACAAGACTGAGTCTTGAGATCCTGTTCGTCGTGGTGCTGGTGTTCTCGCTGTCGCTCGGATTCCTCTATTGGCAGTCACGTCATATCATCCGCGACGAGGCCATCGACGAGGCTTCCCATGTGCTCGACAATACGTCGCTGCGTGTCAAAGGGTTTATGGTAGAGATAGAAACGGCTACGCGTAACATCATCTGGCTTGTCAACCTCCACCATGACAAAGACTCCCTGCTGAAATACTCCCATCGTATCGTTGCCAACCATCCCAACACGAACGGCTGCTCCATCACGATGGAACCCAATATCTTCCCTGATGATGCATACGGCTTCTCCGCTTATTCCGTTCGCCTTCCCAATGCCTCAAACACCAAGAAAGACTCTGTGGTGACCGTGCGTGAAGGTGAATACAACTATTATGATAAGGTATGGTATAAGATACCGCGCCAGAAAAGAACTGCCTGCTGGGTGGATCCCTTCGACGACTTCAATGAAGGAACACTGTCAAACCCGGATCTGATAGCATCCTACTGCATCCCACTCTACGACAAGCAGGAGAAGTTTGCCGGCGTCATCGCCACAGACCTGTCGCTGAAGCGACTCACAGAGACCGTCAACGCAGAGCATCCATACGAGAACTCTTACTTCATGATGTTGGGAGAAGACGGACACTACTTCGTTCACCCCGACACCACGAAGCTGCTCAAGGAGACCATCTTCACGGGGATGGATCCCAGAGTGCATACCGATGTCGTGGCACTGGGATACGAGATGACCAACGGACGGACAGGACACATGAAGGTGGAACTCGACGGCAAGTCATACATCGTGCTCTACCGCCCGCTTGAAGGCACCCAGTGGAGTATCGCACTCGTCTGCCCGTCGAACGAACTGCTGCGCGGCTACAACAGCCTGAACTATATCCTGCTGCCGTTGCTTATTATCGGACTGGTGCTGTTGGTAATGGGATGCTACCGTATTATAAAACACTTTATACAGCCGTTGGGTCTGCTGGCTGCCGAGCTGCGACAGATCGGCCATGGTGACTACGAAAAGCCCTTGCCGCTCAGTGAACGTACCGACCTGATCGGACAGCTGCAGAACACCTTCTGTCTGATGCGGCGGAGAATCACCCACCACATCCACGATGCAGAGCATACGAAGCAGGAAGCCGAGCAGCGCACTGCCGAGCTTGAGCAAGCCACCTTGTTGGCGCGACAAGCCAGTGAGCAGAAGACACAGTTCATGCAGGATATGTCGCACCAGATACGTACGCCACTCAACATCGTTCACGGCTTCTCGCAGGTGTTGCGCCAAGATTGTGAGATACTGCCTGACGAAGAGAAACGGCAGATTGCCGAGACGATGTACGTGCAGACGAATATGCTCGACTATATGGTGAGCAAGCTGCTCACCGCTTCGCTGATCGAGAGCCGGCAGACCATCAGTCTGGCAGACACCGTTGGCTGCAACGACGTGGCGCGCGAGGCATTTGAGAACGCCAGCAGTCTGATAACCCATACCGCAGAGATGAAGCTCGACAGTCATGTGGACGATAAACTGACCATTCAGACCAACCGTCATCATCTGCTCATCGCCCTCACAGAACTGCTCGTCAATGCCCTCCACTTCACCACCGAGGGTAGCGTCACCATGCGTATCGAAGCTACTGGAGATGCGGCGAAATTCACCATCGAAGACACAGGCCCCGGCATACCTCCCGACAAGACCGACTTCATCTTCGAGAAGTTCACCAAGCTCGATATGTTTACCGAGGGACTTGGTCTCGGACTGTTCCTTTGCCGCCGAGTCGTCATGCTGATGGATGGCACCCTTACCTACGATCCTCAATACACCAACGGCACCCGTTTCATCGTGAGCCTCCCCCTTGAACATTCAATAGGATAGCAACCCCCAAAAAAGCATTGCCGAGGGAAAAATTGCGGGATTTAATTCTGGAACTTTTTACATTTAAATGTAGCAAGTGCTAGATTTAAATCCCGCAAGAATCCTGGCGTTTATCGCTACGTGCTGCTTTTATATTCAACCCTCGACCAGGACAAGGTCATCCATAAGGCAGCTGATCGCCGACCTGCGGCAGCGTTACCCCCATTCGCCTCAAGTTTTTTTCTTTAAAATTTCGGATATTCTTAAAAAAAACAGTACCTTTGCAGAAGTTATAATCTCAAAACATAGGAAAGAACGCGAATGAAACGAATTTCACTGTTTACCTTTTCATGTATCGTCAGTATCGGTACGTTGCTGTTATACAACATGCCGTTCTTCCAGTATGTGGCGGGTCATTCCAATGAGACCGTCGGCGGTAGGCTGTTTCTGCTGGCATCGTTGGTGATCATCATGTTGGCACTCAACTTCATGATGACCTATCTGGTGATGTTCCTCTTGAGGAAAGTAGGGCGTGTGCTGCTCGCCATCCTTTCGGTCATCAATGCAACGGCTGTCTATTTCATCTACACCTATAGCGTGATGATTGACGCGACGTCTATCGAGAACGTGTTCAATACCAGATACACTGAAGCATCAGGCTTCTTCAGCTGGCAGCTGTGGCTTTCAATGATTGGCTTCGGGGCTCTGCCAGCCTTGTATTGCCTGTTGCAGCCGGTGACGTATGGAAAAGTAAGGAGATTAGGTGTCAGCTGCGGCTGTGCCTTGCTGATGGTACTTGCCATTGCCTCGCTGAATGTCGGTCAGACCTTGTGGATCACTCAGCACGACACGGAGTTAGGTGGCCTGCTGCAGCCCTGGTCATATCTGGTGAACACCTGTCGTGTGGCCAGTTTCAATCACGACGCTCAGGTAGAGGAGATTAAGTTGCCTGACGGCAGTATTACTGACGAGGAGAAGGCGGTGGTGGTGCTTGTCATTGGCGAGTCGGCGCGTAAGGCCAACTTCCAGCTCTATGGCTATCAGCGCCCGACGAATCCGTTGCTGTCGAAGCAAGAGAAGCTGAAGGTGTATCACGCCACTTCGTGTGCTACCTATACCACTGCCGGCACCAAGGCCATCCTTGAACCAAAAATCTCTGACGACCTGTATGAGTTGCTGCCCAACTATGCCTTCAGGACAGGTGTCGATGTGGTGTGGCGTACCTCCAACTGGGGAGAGCCGCCAATACATATTGACGAGTATCTCACGGATGATGAACTCGGCAAACAGTTCCCCGGTGAGGATGTCAGCCATGATGCCATTCTGCTGAAAGGCCTTCGTGAACGGATAGAGGCAAGTCGCAAGCATAAGGTGCTGATCGTGTTGCATACCAGTACCAGTCACGGACCGAAATATGCCGATAAGTATCCTCAGCAGTTTGAGGTATTTAAACCTGTGGCGAGAAATGTGGAGGAAGGGGAGAAAAATGTCAGTAAGCTCGCTAATGCCTACGACAACACCATCATCTATACCGACTATCTGTTAGACAGTCTGATCAACACCTTGCGTGACATGAACGACTGGCGCAGTGCGATGATCTTTATCTCCGACCACGGTGAGTCGTTAGGCGAGAATAAGGTGTTCATGCACGGGCTGCCTATGAAACTGGCGCCTAAGGAACAGTACGAGATTCCCTTCCTGGTATGGACATCAGATGGTTTCAGAAGTTACAAGTCAGACGATGAGCTACCGGCTGTGCTTGAGCAACATTATATTTTCCACTCTGTGCTCAACCTGCTGTCGATACAGTCACCGGCTTATAGTCAAGATTTTGATGTTTTTCAAAGTAAGAAGTGAGAGGAAAAACCTCTCACTTCTTATTATTTACTTCTGAAGGTTCTTGAAGGCAGAACCGAAGATGATATACTGGGTGTTACCGGCGATGGTGCCTTCGTTCTGTCCCCAGAGGAAGGGCCAGTCGTCGAAGTTCTCGAAGTGGTCGGGCTTGCGGAACAGCAGACCGGGAGCCACATTACCTGGGATGAAGGAGAAGTCGGCACGGTTGTTGCCATAGAACACCTGCTTCGGACGGGCGGCACCCACAGCAGCTACGAATGAGTAGTTGTGGTAGGGGTGACAGCCGAATATCCAGTTTGCCACACGGTAGATCTCATCCTTCTTCACGATGTCGGGGAAGTAGAGGTGGGCGAAGCAGATCGATGTGCCGAAGCTGAGGGTCATGCCGCCACCTGCCCAGTTGCCGAGTCCGATGGGTACACCATAAGGATTCTGCTCATCGAGCTTCTTGAGGTTGGCTGCGTATTTCTCCACGAAGGGGCGCAGCTTCTGCTTGTAAGCCTCGTCCATATAAGGCACGGCGTCGAGTGCTGTCAGGATGGCGAAGTCGGGGAAGCGGTCGAGTGCCTTCCAGATCTGCTCTTCAAACAGCTGGCGGTACTGCGTCTCGCCAGTGGCAGCATAGAGCTGCAGGTTGGTGCTCATGTCGCCCATCTCACGGGCTGCCTGTGCGTAGGGATTATAGCTGTTTTCTTCCTGCTTGGGCTTCTGCTGTGCCATCAGTGCCTTTGCTTCTGCCATGAGGCGCTTCGACTGTGTGAGTGCGCGCTGCGCAAGTGCGTCGTTATAGCCGGTCAGTGCCTTGCTGGCAGCGGCAAACATTGTGGCAGCCTGGAAGTCGAGACTCGGGTCACGGGTGGTGAAAGCCCACATATCGTCGGGTGTACCGCTGCGCTTGCCGTCGGCAGACACCTCATAGGGTTTCAGACTGGGATCGTAATGCAGACCGTCGGTGATAGAGGCTGCGTCGCCCAGATGATGGTAGTTGTCGAGTACGGAGTTGGAGAGTGTCTGAGCCATGTGGCCGATCTGCTCTGCCTGTGCCACGAGGTTCAGGGTGCCATGCTCAATGAACTGCAGGATGTCGGGCACGCCATCTGGACGGTGCAGATCGACGTAGCGCTGCTGCTGACTGACGAAGGTCTCATCGCGCAGCGGCTTGAAGAGCTGCCAGGCACGCACGAAGTTCATCACCACATTGATATTAGAGCCCGTCTCGATATCGAAGTCGCCGGCATCGAAGAAACCACCGATGTTCAGCCCCGGGATGAGCTCGTAAGGCTTGTATTTCGTGTCGGTGGCAGCTCCCTGGCTGTGCAGGTCGAAGTGGTCGCTCTCTGGTGCCTGCAGATAGCCCTCCTTGAACGGCTCGCCATGCCAGGTGCGATAGCCCTCGGTGACGTACATGTGGTTCATGTGGATAGGTACCCATACGTCGGTGGTGGCGTCGGTAATCTTGTCATAGACATGCTCGTCGATCAGGAAGTTGTTGGTCTTCGTCTTGCCATACTGGATGTAATACACACCGGGCTGCTTGACGGACGAGAAGTCGAACTTCACATAATTATATTTATAGAAAGGTCCCCATGACTTGATGGCACCCTGGAAGGCTTCCTCGATGCTGCCGTCGTCGTTGATGCGGAAGAGGGAGGCTGTGGCCTGAGGCGTGTCGTTCTTGTCGAGTTCGATGACAGCCACCTTGGGCTGGTCGGGGATATAACCTACCTGGCAGAACCCGATGTTCGGTTCGCGGATCCAGTTGGGGATGGCATGGGGCTCAACGGTCCAGGTCACCACCTTGCCGGTCTTGCCCTTCGGCAGTACGCTGCGCAGCACAAACCAGCCGTTCTGGGCGAGCATACGTCCGTCGTAGAGCTTCAGCTCGGCATCGTCGCTGCTGATGCGGACCATCCGCTCCGGTGTGTCGGTGGCCATGATGACAGTGTGACCTGTCTCCAGGGGCAGGGGATCGACAAAGCGGTCGGTGCCACGGTCATCGTAGGTCTTGAAGCCCTTGAACTGACGGGGCTTCTCGCTGTTCGGACGGGTGATGGTCTGACTGGTGGCGTAACGTGGGAAACGGTTCAGGCGACCATCCATCGTGAAGGTCTTCAGCCAGTAGCGTGAGGGCAGGAACTCGAGGTTGAACCCAGCCTCGCCGGCGAGCTTCTCGGGTACGGGCTTGTCGAGCCAGACGGCAATCTCCACTGCCTTGCCCTTGGCGGTCACCACCACACGACTGTCGAAGTCGTAGTCGTCGTAACGCAGTGCCACCTCGATGGTGCCGTTCTTCTGATCCACCTTGCGGTCGGTCATCTTCGGCACGAGGTCCCACTGTTCCGGGGTGTTGTTCAGACGGACGGCACCGCCCTGGATGGATCGCACGCCATGCTGGATGATCTCGATGCCCGAGTTCTTCTCGTCGTTGAATCCGCCATTAAAACTGTTGCTGAATACGAGCACGTTGACACCTTGTCGCTCGAAATAGCCAAGATCGTTTAGCTTGAGATCCTGCGCCTTACCTGCCGTAGCAGCCAGGATCAGCGTTGATAAGAGCAATGATTTCTTCATAAGATAGGGTTTGTTACTATGGCTATTAGACGCGTGTGAGCGACAAAAGTCAATTGGTGTTAACATTGTTTAGAATTTTTGGTCGTTTGTGGGCTTTTGTGTATTTTTGCAGCCTGTAACCAAACACGGGATGGAACGACTCTGGAACAGAAACTACTGTAAGGTGATGACAGCGAACTTCTTGCTGTTTTTTGCGTTTTATACCCTGACGCCACTCTTACCGCTCTATCTGAGTGAGCACTTCGGTGCCACGAAGGATATGATCGGACTGGTGCTGTCGGGCTATACCATCACCACCTTGCTGTTCCGTCCTTTCAGTGGCTATATGGTGGATTCCTTTCCGAGAAGAACGGTACTGATGGCCTGCTTCGGTACCTTTGCCGTCTTCTTCACGGGTTATCTCGCCGCTTCCTCCCTGTTGCTGTTTACCATCGTCAGAACGCTGCATGGCGGACCCTTTGGCGGCCTGACGGTAGCTAACTCCACCGCAGCCATCGATGTGCTGCCGTCGAGCCGGCGCACAGAGGGTATCGCCTATTACGGACTGAGTAATAACCTGGCGATGGCCATTGCCCCCACCATCGGTATCTGGATCTATCAGCTTACCCGCAGCTTCGAGTTCCTGTTCTGGCTGGCATTGGTGGTGGCTTGTGCTGGCTGGCTGGTGGATGCCACAGTCAGGTTTCCGGAACGTGAGATTGTCAGAAACAAGTCGAAGCTGTCGCTCGACCGCTTCTTCCTGGTGCGCGGCTGGCTGTTAGGACTGAACGTGGTAGCCTTCGGCTTCAGCTTTGGTGTGCTGAGCAACTACCTCGCCATCTATGGCAAGGAGGTAATGGGCATCACGGGGGGTACGGCTACCTACTTCCTGCTGTGCTCCATCGGCCTGATGGTATCGCGCCTGCAAAGCGGCAAGGCCCTGCGTGAGGGGCGCCTGACGCGTAATGCCGGTGGCGGTATGGTGATCTCGCTGATTGGCTATACCCTGTTTGTCTTGGTTCCGAATGGGGTCGGGTATTACTGTTCTGCCCTGTTGATAGGCTTAGGCAACGGGCACATGTGGCCTGCCTTTCTGAACATGACGATCAACGTGGCGCATAACAACCAGCGCGGGACAGCCAACTCCACCATCCTCATCTCGTGGGATATCGGGATGGGACTGGGCATCCTGCTGGGGGGCGTGATAGCCGAGTACTTCAGCTATGAGGCTGCCTTCTGGACGGTCGTGGCTGTCAACGCCACAGGGGTGCTGACCTTCTTTGCCGCCACCAAGACCTTCTTCCTGCAGCGCAACCTGAACGCAACCGTCAGATAGCTATTTCTTTTTGTTGATGGTATAGTCGAGTGCGGCACCGATGGCGGTGCAGTACTGTGAGTACTTTGGAATATGGAAACGGATGTTGTAGAGCTTCTCGAGGGCAGGGAACACCTCCTTGCACTGGGGCAGGAGCGAGAGGTTGCCGATGAGCACAAAGTCGCGGATGTCACTGCCTAAGGAGGCGAGCCAGGCTGCGGAACCAATCGACTGGAGCACCATCTTGATGAGTCCGGCAGCGATATCCTCCTTGGAGGCATCGGTCTGTGCACGGGCGAAGTTCGACGCGGTGGTGTCCATGGGCAGTCCCGGCAGGGGCTGGGCACTGATATCGCCAATGGTCAGGTCGATGTTGCGCACATTACCTTGTCGCGCCATTGCTGCCACCTGCTTGATGTCGCCGGTATTGAGCATGATGCGCGCCAGGCCCTGGAGGGTACCGCCTCCCACACCGATACCGCCGATATGGCGCATGTCGTCGCCGTCGCACTTCACAAACGAGGTACCGGTACCCATCGAGACCACGATGGTATGGTCGAGCTTCGATTCGAAGCGTGCGCCCAGACCGTCAGCCATAAACTCTTCCGACTTCGCTGTCGGCAGTCCGTAGATGGGGGTGTCGATATAGGCAGCGCCCACACCGGTGAGCATCACCTGCTCCACATCCTTGAGGTCGATCTCGTTGTCGTGGAGATATTTGCCGAAGGCGCCGTAAAGTGAGGTGATCGGATCAGCAGCCGTGATACGGATAGGTGCAGACACCTTGCCGTTCTTGATGCCTACAATCTTTGTCGTGGAGATGCCCACGTCGATACCAATGACAATTCCCATATATTCAATATTCAATTATCAATAAAAAAACCCGGCCGCCATTATGCGAAACCGGGCTAATGAAAGGAGGAGTGGTACCTCCAGGAATCGAACCGGGGACACACGGATTTTCAGTCCGATGCTCTACCAACTGAGCTAAGGCAC
>CADCFA010000028.1 GCA_902800595.1 uncultured Prevotellaceae bacterium
ACTTGGATGGCCTGACTGTATGGGCCAATGGCAGCGGGTGCCTTTTCTGTGCTAATCGCTTTCATTTTTTCTCTTATTTTTGTTTCAGTTCTTGCTGATCATCATTTTTATAAACGATCCTAATTCTAAGGTGCAAATTTACAAAATCTGCTGAAAATTCACTAACTTTGCCCTGTGTAAGAGAGAGAGAGGATGTGTCAAAAAAAACAGGCACATCCTCTCTTACGTTTTGTTGCTTTAGGATTTAGAGATTCAGACTCTTCTTCAGGGCCTCAATCTTATCCTCAGCAGCCTTGATGCAGCGCTCATAGTCGGCGGCATCCTTGAAGCTGGGATCCTTCACCTCTGTGTAGAACTTGATCTTTGGCTCTGTGCCTGAAGGACGAACAGAAACCTTTGTACCGTCTTCGCAGAACCACTGCAGCACATTACTTGTTGTAGGCATGTTCAGCTTCTCCTTTGAGCCGTCGGCCTTGGTAGCCTCCAGTGTCTGATAGTCTTTCCACAGACAGATCTTAGAGCCACCCAACTCCTTCGGAGGATTGCTGCGGAAATCAACCATCATCTGCTTGATCTCGTCGGCACCTGTCTTACCGGGCTTCACCACATTGATGGTAGCCTCCTTAGAGAAGCCATACTCCTTATAGATATTCATCAGCAGGTCGTAGAGGGTCATGCCGTTATCACGAGCCCAGGCTGCGATCTCACAGATCAGACAGATAGATGCTGGAGAGTCCTTATCACGCACCTTGTCGAATGGCAGGAAGCCGAAGCTCTCCTCACCGCCACCGATATACTTCTGCTTGCCCTCAGAGATACGGATCTCGTTGGCAATCCACTTGAAGCCTGTGTAGCAGTCACGCAGCTCTACGCCGTTCTTCTTGGCGATCTCGGCAATCTCCTCGGTAGTCACGATGGTCTTCACCAGGAACTCATTGCCCTTGAGCTGGCCGAGCTTCTTCTTGTTGGCGATGATGTACCAGCAGAACATCATACAGGTCTGGTTACCATTCAGGATCTCCCACTCACCCTTGGCATTGCGGCATACGATAGCCAGACGGTCGGCATCGGGGTCGGAAGCTATCACGAGATCGGCATTCAGACGTGTACCCAGCTTCATGCCGAGCGTCATAGCCTCTGCATTTTCAGGATTTGGAGATACTACCGTTGGGAAGTCACCATCGATCACCATCTGCTCCGGTACCACATGAATGTTCTGGAAGCCCCATGAACGCAGAGCCTCAGGAATGATCACACGGCCAGTACCATGCATAGGTGAATAAACAATGTTCAGGTCTTTCTGGCGCAGGATGACATCCTGATCCACCATAGCCTCTTTCACAGCCTGCAGGTAGTCCCAGTCCATCTCACCGCCGATGATGTCGATGAGTTCCTTATTTCCCTCAAACTTCACATCATCAATCTTCACCTTGTTCACCTCGTCGATGATACCCTGATCGTGTGGAGCCAGCACCTGAGCACCGTCGTCCCAGTATGCCTTGTAGCCATTGTACTCACGTGGGTTGTGAGAAGCTGTAACGTTGACACCAGCCTGACAGCCGAGCTGACGGATGGCGAATGAAATCTCTGGTGTGGGGCGCAGGCTCTCAAAGAGATATACCTTGATGCCGTTGGCAGAGAAGATGTCAGCTACTGTCTCGGCAAACATACGTCCGTTGTTGCGGCAGTCATGACCTACTACAACAGAGCTCTGCTTACCTGGGAATGCCTTCAGGATATAGTTGGCAAATCCCTGAGTAGCCATACCAACGATGTACTTGTTCATACGGTTTGTACCAGCACCCATGATACCACGGAGACCGCCTGTACCAAACTCAAGATTCTGATAGAAGGCATCGATGAGCGCAGTCTTGTCTGCAGCATCGAGCATTGCCTGTACTTCTTTACGTGTCTCCTCGTCAAAGGCTGGAGAAAGCCATTCTTTAGCCCGTGCCTCGCACTGAGCAATCAGTTGAGCATTGTCTGCCATAATTCTTACTTTTACTTGTTTTAGATTGAATAAACTGTTTCTAATCTACAAAGATAGCAAGAAATTGGCAATCACGTATAGAAACGGGTAATCTTTTTTATTTCTTTAAGATTTTATCTATCTCATCAAACTGTTTTCCCAAGTTCAGATTAAAATAGATACGATAGAGCGAAGGTCCCCATTTCTGCTTGGCATCAGGCATCAGTGTGCGATAGGTCTCCATGAAAGGCTGGGCTTTCTGATACATCTTCCTGATCTGTTTCTTATAGCGACGCGGATCCATATTGAGAGCGATGTTCAGACAGGCCGTACCTGCATTGTAATAGGCTTCTGCCATCTGACTGTTTACCAGAATCAGACGCTCACTGACAGCCAGACAATCATCATAACGCCCCAGATTGAGCAGCATCGTGGATTTGGCCAGCAGGAACAAGTCGTTCAGGCTGTCGGTCTTCAAAGCATTCTCTGCATAACAGAGTCCTTTTTCATAATTACCCTTTTCCATATAGTAATCCATCAGACGAGGGAAGAAATAGGACGACTTAGGAAACAGGCTCACGCCTTCCTGCAACGTGGCTACATACGACTCACTGTCTTTCAGTTTCAGCCAGGCCTGAGCCACGAACTGCAGGGTATTTTCCAACTTCGAAACGTCGCGACGCGCCTCGTTGGCATAGCGCAATGTGAGCACTGGGTCACTCATCCGATAACCCGTATAGGTGGCCCAATACGCTACAGTGCCCATCAGGGGATCGTTTTTATCAAAGTCATAACCCGTAAACAAAGGCTGGCGCGCACAGTCAAGATACATCTCAAAACAGTCATAGGCAGTCTTCAGCTCATCCTTACGCAGATGATAAGTGCCTCCGAAATAGAGGTTCGGACGATAAGTGAGCAGCCTACGGGCATTATCGCTGCGATAAGTGGGATTCACACGTCCTTTCTTGTCTGGACGCATATCCAGAGAATCAAGACGCTCGCCAATGGTGAAGATACGACGGGTGAGATCGAAGAACATCGTGGTGTCAACCTCCTGCTTCTTATACATCGTCTCGTTTACCTGATCATACTGCTTCTCAACAGAAGTGAGCCACATTTCGTAGATACGGGGATTATTGAGATTTGCAGAGTCTTTGAGCAGATCGGTCATCATATTCTCTGCCTGGTCATAGTTCTTACCACTTTTAATAATAGCACGTGCCTCCTGCAACTGACGCCGTTGAGCCAGCAGATTGATAGAAGAACCTATTATTATAAATATTGTAATAAGTATCCTGAATTTCATTCTAATTTTGCTTTGTGGGTGCAAAGGTAGTAGAATTCAGCTGAAAAAACAAGGATAAAGGGCCTTGAATTGTGAACAGAAGTTAAATATTAGGCTTTTTTAGGCATCATAGCAAAAAAAATTGGGAAAAAGCTTGCAAGTTTCAAATAGATTACCTACCTTTGCATTGTGTTTTTCATAGTATTAGATTTAAGGTTAACAATTAGGCTCGCAGCGGCGGGCCATTTTTTTTGCCTTAAACCGAACTAATAACAATGTTTTGGATTATCTGTTCTTGTTGCTGACAAACCAGTTGTGCACGAAGTTATAAAGCAACAAAGAGGTCAGCACAAGACCAAGTGCAGTCAGTAAGACAGGCGTCTGTTCACCTTCGAACAGTGCATAGCCAAGTCCTAATCCCCAGGCAATACCACTCTCCCACCCAAGCATAAATGTGCTCTGAGAAGTACCGCGCTTACAATGACGACTCAGTTTGATGAAGAAAAGCAGAAATCGCGAACCAATGATTCCCACGCCAAATCCCACGAAAGCTGGTGCAGCATAGCCCACTATCTGTTGGGTACGTGTCAGCATCATCAGCAGGGCTGCTCCCATCAGGATCAACCCCGTCACCACCTCACTCTTCAGCTCAGCATCACGGAACACAAACCGCTGTGCTAAGATAGCCATCAGGAAACCTACCATCATCATGGCATAGAACTGTTCTGGCAGCGACAATGAGAACAGCAGTCCCACAGCCAGCATGACAAGCTGCAGGTTCAGGAACAATGGCACACCATGAGGCAGGAAGAAACGATCGAGACTGACAATGGGAATATCGTCCTGAGGAGCCCTGAAAGGGAAATTGACAAGAAAGACCAGCAACAAGGCTGCTGCTGCCAACAACCCAGCAGCCAGAAGCACTGTCTGGAATCCTGCAAAACGCAGTAACAGCAAGCCTGTCAAGGGACCTAATGAAAGGGCAAATCTCCCAAACCAGGATGCAGCATAGTTAGCCTCTGTTCGCTGATAGCTCTCGCTGACATCAATAATCAGTGTGCTTGCCAGTACCATCTGTGCCAGACCAAAGCAAGCTCCTAAGGCAAAGCGCTGAAGCAGCATCAACGAGAGCTCTGCATAAAACCCTGATTCAAGTCCTGCATAATAGATGAGTCCGAAAAGGCCAATCATCGCCAACACTGCCACGAGGCACACTGTATTACGACGATAATGCTGGACAAGAAATGACACAAAGCCACCAAACGTAAAAAGTCCAACGCCAAAGACGCCCATTGACAGTCCAGTCTCCTGAAAGGTGAAACTCTGCGTCTGAAGCAACCACTGCGGCAAGGTAGGCACCAGGATATAG
Organism: uncultured Prevotellaceae bacterium; assembly: GCA_902800595.1. Classification (GTDB taxonomy): domain Bacteria; phylum Bacteroidota; class Bacteroidia; order Bacteroidales; family Bacteroidaceae; genus Prevotella. The sequence goes on from CADCFA010000028.1 coordinate 4,624, forward strand.
ACAGCCATCGTCAACAGCAGATTGGCAATAGCCATGCGCCAGAAGTCATGATGCCAAAGTCGAATATGTATAGGTGTATTCTGAGAATTCATGTGATTAAACCGAGTTCAACAATCGCTCAAGAGCGCTGTAGTTAATCTGCTGATAGTCAGAAATCTGAATATCCGACAGATCCTTTATCTCTTCAGCCTTATTTGTTGTTGACAATCCTACTACAGCCATCTCTGCAGCGCGTCCGGAGCGCAGCCCATTGAAACTGTCTTCAAACACGATACACTCTGATGTCTTCACGCCCAAACGCCGTGCAGCCTTCAGATAGCAATCTGGATCCGGCTTGCTGCGTTCAAAGTCTTCAGAAGTAAGAATGGCGTCAAACAACAGTTTGAATTCTGGCTGATACCGATACACACTCTCCATCTTTGGCATATTCGAGCTGGTCACTACAGCTGTCTTCACGCCATGATGATGCAGATCGGCTATCAAAGCCTCAAAGCCTGCGATGAAGTCGTAATGCATCTGCTGTTCATAGTCGTCCAGTCTTCGTGTTATACTTTTGCGCTCTGTCTCCAGAGGACCATTAAACCAGCGATCATAGATCTGCGTCAGGGTTGAACCCTTTATCTCGTGCTCAAGTCCCGGGTGCTCAGGGTGGTATTGTCTGCAGATGGCACCCCAGAATACAGTGTATTGTGGCTCAGTGTCAAACACCACGCCATCGAGGTCGAAAAGAGCTGCCTTGAATACTTTCTGATCCATGTTCTAAAAATTTTGGGTGCAAAATTAGTATTTTTTTGCGAGAAATTTGCTTTTTTGGGCTTTTTAGTGTAATTTTGCCCGAAAATCATGATATATATATATGCGTAACAACAAACATTATCTGCTACTATTATTGCCGCTGCTACTCTTTGCATGCAAGGGGTCTGACGAGCAAGTCCTCACCTTCGAGCCAGTAACTGTCGATAAGGAAGTAAGACTCACCAATGATGAGAATTCACCCCGTTGTCAGGTTCACCTGAATATGCTTCAGGCGACAGATGATAATGGTGAGAAAGCCAAACTCATCAATAAAGTCCTGACAGAAAGACTGCTCAACAAGCCTCTTACGAGTGATTTTCAGACAGCTGTCACCAAGTTTGTCGACGATTACACCAAGAACTACAAGAACACTTTGCTGCCATTGTACAATCAGGATCGTAACGACACAGCAAAGATTGCCTGGTATGAGTACCACTATGTGATTGAGACCACCACTCAAACAGGTACAGCCTATACCACTTCCTATCTGGCTACTGTCGATTATTATGAAGGTGGTGCTCATGGCATCAACCAGCTCATCACATTCAATTTCGAGACTGCCACCGGAAAGCTCATCACATTGGCTGATGTCTTTGCCCCTGGCTATGAGTCACAGCTGAAAAGCACGTTGCTGAAGGCCCTGAAGTCGAAGACTGGTCTCAACTCCATGAGCGAGTTGAAGGAAGCCGGCTATCTCTATTCTATGGAGATGTTCCCCTCAGAGAACTTCATTCTCAACGACGAGACGATCACATTCGTCTATAACCCCTATGAGATAGCCCCTTATGCCTTAGGCTCCATCGAGCTCATCATTACCTACAACGAGGTAAGTAACATACTGAATTCCTCGTTTAAGCACTGATCGCCTATGGCAAAAGCAGAACAGATACAGAAATACTTCCCCACCCTCACCGATACGCAGTTGCGGCAGTTTGAGCAGCTCGATGCACTCTATCGCGAGTGGAATGCCAATATCAATGTCATCTCCCGCAAGGATATCGACAATCTCTACGAGCATCATGTGCTCCACTCACTGGCTATCGCCAAGATTATCAACTTCCGTCCTGACACCCAGATTCTGGACTTCGGCACAGGCGGTGGTTTCCCAGGCATCCCTCTGGCCATTCTCTTCCCGGAATGCCAATTCAAGCTCATTGACGGCACAGGCAAGAAGATTCGTGTGGCTCAGGAAGTGAGTCGTGCCATCGGACTGAAGAACTGCAACCCTGTACAGCTGAGAGGCGAAGATGAGAAAGGCAAATACGACTTTGTGGTAAGTCGTGCCGTCATGGCTCTGCCCGACCTCATGAAGATTGTGAAGAAGAATATCTCCAAGTCTCAGCGTAATGCCCTGCCCAATGGCATCATCTGTCTGAAAGGCGGTGATCTGCAGGCTGAGACTCGTCCTTTCCACAACATTGTGGAACTGACAGAGATCAGCGATTTCTTCAGCGAGGAGTGGTTTAAGGAGAAACATATCATTTATCTTCCCGCTTGAAAAGATGATAACCGTTAAGACTTTCGAATGCAACCAGTTGCAAGAAAACACCTATGTGGTGAGTGATGACACACGCGAGTGTGTGATCATTGATTGTGGCGCCTATTTTGAAGATGAGCATCAGGCCATCCAGCAGTATATCGAGGCCCAGCAGTTGAAACCCGTTCACCTGCTGGCAACACATGGGCACTTCGATCACAACTACGGCAATGACTTCATTTTCAAGACCTATGGTCTGAAGGTAGAGATCTCTGCCGATGATGCCTTTCTCATCAACGACCTTCCAGGACAGTTTGAGTCGATGATTGGCATCCCCCTGCACCGTCAATACCCAGAGGTGGGACATTTCTTTGAAGAAGGCGAGACCATCAGCTTCGGCCATCACAAGTTTGAGATACTAAAGACACCTGGTCATACACCAGGTGGTGTCACCTATTATAATAAAGAAGAGGGCATTGCCTTCTCAGGCGACACCCTCTTCCGTATGAGTATTGGACGTACCGATTTCGATCGTGGCAGCTATCAGGACATCACTAATAGTCTCCATCAGGTCTTGGCGAAACTTCCCCCTGAGACTGTGGTCTTTTGTGGTCATGGACCAAAGACCACCATTGGAGAGGAAGTACGATACAATCCCTATTTCTCATAACCCCGAACTCAAATGTTCGGGGTTTCCCATGTCTTAGTCTGTGTGCAGGCAGTCTTCACCACCTGATTACCCACCTTCAGCTCAAAGTCACCTTCCTCCAGTGTCCACTTGCCGTCAGCCCCGACAAAAGCCAGGTTCTTGGCAGGCAGCTCGAAGGTAACAGTCTTCACCTCACCAGGCTGCAGCTCAATCTTCGTAAAGTCGCGCAGACGCTTGTTGTCTGGTACGATTGAAGCAATCAGATCACTGCTGTAGAGCAGCACAGCCTCCTTGCCAGCCTTCTTGCCGGTATTCTTCACGTTCACCGTCACTTTCAGCACATCATCAGCTGTAAACTGAGCCTTGTCAACCTTCAGGTTGCTGTATTCATAGGTGGTATAGCTCATACCATAGCCGAAGGGCCACTGCAGACTCACCTTGGCATCATAGTTATAGGCACCAGCCATCGTACCCACCTCTTCACTGACCTTATAGTCATAAGTGTTCAGCGAGTTGATCTCACGCGGATAGGTGAAAGGCATCTTTCCTGAGAAGTTAGCATCGCCAGCCAACAGGTTTGCGAGTGCATCACCACCATAGTTACCAGGAATCAGGATATTTACCACAGCCTTAGCCAGCGGTTCTATGTCAGCAATCAGACGTGGACGACCTTCGTTCAGCACCAGGATGATGGGTTTACCAGTCTTGGCAAGAGCCTTCACCAGGTTACGCTGGTTCTCTGAAAGCCAGAGGTCTGTCAGGTTACCGGGCGTCTCTGTGTATGAGTTCTCACCGATGGCAGCGATGATCACGTCAGCCTGTGCTGCTGCGGCTACAGCCTTGTCGATCTGAGGTTCGTTCTCATCATAATAAGCCTTGTCCTCATTATAGGTAACACCCTGTTCCAGAATGATGTTCTCCTTACCATACTTATTGCAAAGCGCCTCATAGATGGTGTTGTACTTCTCCGACAGGTCTTCAGCCCTAGAACCCTGCCAGGTATAGCTCCAGCCACCATGCAGACAGCGCATCTGGTTGGCGTTAGGACCAGTCAGCAGAATCTTCTTGCCCTTAGCAAGCGGCAGGATGTCACCCTCGTTCTTCAGCAATATCTCACTCTCTTCCGCAGCCTTCAGGGCCTTCTGGGCAAACTCCTCACTGCCGAACTTCTCATAGCCCTTACCACCAGTATTTGGCTGATCAAAGAGTCCCAGACGATACTTGGCACGCAGGATTCTGCGCACAGCATCATCGATACGCTCCATCTTTACCTTACCTTCCAGCACCAGTTCCTTCAGCAGGATGCAGAAATCCACGCTATAGGGATCCATCGACATATCGATACCAGCATTGATGGCAATGCGGATTGCATCTTTCTTATCCTTAGCCACCTTCTCACGAGAGAACAGGTTGTTGATGTCAGCCCAGTCAGTCACCAGGAATCCATCCCACTGCAGATCTTCCTTCAGCCACTTGGTCAGATATTCATAGCTGGCATGCACAGGCACCCCATTCACAGAAGCCGAGTTGACCATCATCGTCAGCGTACCGGCGAGAGCGGCAGCCTTGAAAGGCTCGAAGTACTTCTCACGAATCATCTGCGGAGCCAGATAGGCAGGCGTACGATCCTTACCTGTCCAGGGAGCGCCGTAGGCAAAATAGTGCTTTGTGCTGGTACCTACGTGATACTGGTCGATATGGTTGTTGTCCTTACCCTGATAACCTCTGATCTCAGCCACCACCATCTTCGAGTTCAGGATGGCATCCTCACCAAAGCTCTCATACACACGAGGCCAACGAGGATCACGGCTCAGATCCACTACAGGGTTATACACCCAGGGACAGTTGGCTGCACGACTCTCATAGGCAGTAATCTCAGCCCCGTCGAAAGCCAGATCCGTATTAAACGAAGCCCCCAGGTTGATAGGCTGTGGGAACAGTGTACCACCCTGCACGTAAGTCACACCATGGTTATGATCCAGACCATAGATGTCGGGAATGCCGATATATTTCATCGACTTTTCCTGAATCAGCGTAATCCACTTCTGCCACTGCTCGATGCTTGGTGCACGCGTACCAGGCGCATTCAGGATAGAGCCCACCTTCCACTTGGAGATCAGGGTGTCGAGCATCACCTCGTTGAGCTGCCAAGAGCGTTTTGTCTCTCCCTGATAGATGTCAACAGGTTGATTGCCCATCTTCTCGAGGATCTCCGCGTCAGTCATCTTCAGCATCTTCTTGACGTCAGCATCCGAAGCACCATACTGCTGCATCACGCTGCGCACCTTCTCGCGATCGATTTTGGCATTCTCAACCTTCATGTTACCCATCACGTCAAGGTTCAGTTCAAGCATCTGACCGATCTTCTCGTCGAGCGTCATCTTGGCCAGCGTCTTCTCAACCTTAGCTTCCAAAGCCGCATCACGCGTGATGGCAGGCTTGGCATTGTTCTGTCCATAAACAGCCCCATGAGCTGCACAGACAGTCATCATAGTTAATAATAATTTCCTCATATTTTAAATTGATAATGATTAGTAAGTTCCTGATAAATACGCTGCACAGGCAGTCCCATCACGTTATAGTAGCTGCCCTGAAGACCTGTCACGCCGATATAGCCGATCCACTCCTGGATACCATAGGCGCCAGCCTTGTCGAAGGGACGATAGCGCTCCACGTAGTAATGAATCTCCTCGTCAGAAAGCGTCTTGAAGGTCACATCTGTCGTCACGTCGAAACAGCGTTCCTGCTCTGCAGTTAGCAGACACACACCCGTTGTCACCTGATGCGTACGCCCACTGATCAGCTGCAGCATTCTCACAGCATCAGTCTCATCCGCAGGTTTCCCTAATATCTCATCTCCCACAATCACTACTGTATCAGCTGTAATAATCAACTCATCATCGGCAATGATCCGCCGATAGGCAGCAGCCTTCTCCTGGGCGATATAGCGCGCCACCTCATTCACTGGCAGACTGTCAGGATACTGTTCGTCGATATCCTTTAACACTCTCACCTCGAAAGGCACACCCAGTCCTGCCAGCAGTTCCTTCCTTCTGGGCGAATTACTCGCCAACACCAGTCTATACTTCAATTTTTCAATCTTCAATCTTCAATTTTCAATTTTCAATCTTTATCACCATCCAAACGCTTTGGCATTCATCACCCATTTACCTTGTGCACGCAGCACCTGCTCTATCACGTCACGCCCACAGCCATGACCACCCAGGCGATCACTCACATACACACTCACCTCCTTGATCTCATGACAGGCATCCTTCGGACAGACGGAACACCCCACCCTTCGCATAATCTCAAGGTCGGGAATGTCATCGCCCATATACATGATTTCCTCATCCTGCAGACCATATTTCTCAATAAACTGGTTATAAGTCTCAATCTTCACAGCACAGCCGAGATAGACGTCTTCCACGCCCAATCCCTCGTAGCGCACTCTGACACTGGGCACCTTGGCACCTGTCATGATGGCGATTCTCAGTCCCAGTTTCATGGCCAGCTGAATGGCATAGCCGTCTTTGATGTTTACCGTACGAAGAGGCACACCCTCGCTGCTCAGTGTGATCGTCTCACTACTCAGCACCCCATCAATATCAAATATGATGGCCTTTATCTTTGTCAAATCGTAGTTAATCACCTTTTTCAAAACTTATTCAGATGCACATTCTCCCACTTCAGCTTCTCTTCGTCCTGAGGTTTCCGCTCATCAGTCCAGTGCCCCACAGCTACGATACAGAGACAGTTCAGGTTGTCAGGAATATCCAGCACCCCGCGGATCACGGTGTCAGCAGGCGTACCATCCTCAAGACCTCTTGCACGCATCTGTATCCAACAGGAGCCCAGTCCCAGTTCCTCTGCCTGATACTGCATTGAGATGGCAGCAATGGCACCATCCTCCACCCAACAGTCGTTCTGCATGGGGTCTCCCAGCACTGCGATGGCCACAGGAGCATCCTTCAGGAACTTACTGCCCATATTCTTGGCATCAGCCAGTTTCTCCAGATCCAGCTTATCATCCACCACCACAAACTGCCAGGCTCTCTGACTCTTAGAGGTGGGCGACATCAAGGCAGCCCTCAGGATCAGCTTCAGATCCTCAGGATCAATCTCCTCGTTAGTAAACTTACGGTGACTACGGCGCATCTGCGCCAAATCTTTAAATGAAGTCATATCTTTACATATATATTGGGCTACAAAGATACTACTAAAATTCCAATCATCCAAAAGAAAAACTTTAAAAAAATAGAAACAGCAATATCCATACTTTAAATCACCCGAAAGTTTGGCTGTTTCATTTTAAAAATGTATCTTTGCAGCCGAAATTTAAATAACAATAAGAAACAATGGATCAGCAGAATGCAATTTATGATGCGCGCGAGCTGGGCATGCCACGCATGATGATTCTTGGTGTACAACATTTGTTCGCCATGTTTGGAGCAACCGTACTAGTACCATTACTCACAGGCCTTGACGTATCCATCACCCTGCTATTTGCAGGTATCGGCACGTTGATGTTTCATTTCATCTCCAAGTGGAATGTGCCTGCATTCCTTGGTTCATCGTTTGCTTTTCTGGGCGGCTATGCCTCCGTCAAGGAGATGGGTGTGGCTCAGGGACTCTCCGAGACGTTAGCTCTCGACTATGCCTGTCTGGGCGTGGCTTGTGCCGGACTGCTGTATTTTGTGATGGCAGGACTGATTAAGTCGTTTGGCATCCAGAAGATTCTGCACTTCTTCCCACCCGTTGTCACTGGTCCTATTGTCATCGCCATCGGTCTGGTGCTCTCAGGCTCAGCCATCGCCAATTGCCAGACCAACTGGTTGCTGGCTATCATCGCCATCGTCACTGTCATCACATCTTCCGTATGGGGCAAGGGCATCATCAAGATTATCCCAGTGCTCCTGGGTGTCGTGGTGTCATATATCATAGCAGCCTGTATGGGAGAAGTCGATTTCTCACCCCTTGGTCAGGCAGCGTGGGTAGGCTTCCCTATCGCCAAGGAGCGTACCATCCTGGCAGTGTTTGAAGATGCCAACACCACCCTCATGCTGTCATCCATTCTGGCTATCATGCCTATTGCCTTTGCCACCATCATGGAGCACATTGGCGATATGTTTGCCATCAGCTCTACTGTAGGCAAAGACTTCCTGAACGAGCCAGGTCTTCACCGCACACTCTCTGGCGATGGTTTCGCCACAGCCCTTGCATCAGCATTTGGCGCCCCAGCCAATACCACATACGGCGAGAACACAGGTGTGCTGAACCTCACCAAGGTGTTCGATCCCAAGGTGATACGCATAGCAGCCTGCCTGGCCATCGTCCTGGCTTTCTGTCCTAAGTTTGCCTGTCTCGTTCAGCTCATGCCTGCCGCCACCATCGGAGGTGTCAGCCTTATCCTGTATGGCATGATTTCAGCAGTAGGTGTGCGCAATCTCGTAGAAGAGAAAGTCGATCTTAAGAGCTCCCGCAATGTGTTTGTGGCAGCCCTCATTCTGGTGCTGGCCATTGGTGTGAAGTATGGAGCCAACGACAACATCGCCATTGGTCCCATCCACCTTTCAGGACTTGCCATCGCAGCCCTTGTAGGTATCTTCCTCAACGCCATCATGCCCACCAAGCTCGGCATGAATATCTGAGGAAATTTTTTCTATGTTTTTTCTTTTATGGCAGCGCCCGGGAGCAGACTATCACAGTTACGCAGCTACGCAGTAACGCAGTAACTTTACGATTTCTTAATATCGGGGTAGAAATTGGCTATTAATATTTATATTATATATATATTATAATATATATATAATATAATAATATATACTATATATTTTGCTGCATCTACTTTGCTAATGATACTGTGATACTGCGTTGCTGCGTTACTGCGGCAAAAATGCGCGTCGAGATGAGAGTCTGGCAGATTGATTACGGGTATCTGGGAGATTGAAATAATGAATCCAGGGGATTGGTCCGTGCGTTTAAAAAAAAGGCCAAAATAAATTTCAAAAGGCTTGTGTAATTGAATATATTGTTGTACCTTTGCAGTGTGGATGAACTGAAAACAACCGTTTACCGGAAAAGCAAAGACTTGCCGGCTGTGGAAGGAGATAACTTCTTCCACAGCAAAAGGCTGTTTGAGATCCTTGAGCACACACCCAGGCAGAAGCCTTATATGGTGGTGGTGGAGGATGAACAGGGAAGGATCGTGAGTCACATGCTCGGATTCCTGAGATACAGAACGATCATCTTTCCCCCATTCCTGCTGATACACTGCAGCGTGCTGAGCGAAGGAGTGTATGCGGAGAGTGAATACCACAAGGAAGAGCTATTCGGAGAGATGCTGAAGGCACTGACACGGAAAGTGAACAGCCAGGTCTTATATATAGAGGTGAGCCACCTGAGTCAGAAGATGCTGGGCTACAAGCAGCTGCGACAGCTGGGTTTCTACCCCGTGAACTGGATGAGCATTCACAACTCGCTGCACAGTCATGCGCCTGAAGAGCGTATCTCCGAGAAGTTGCAGAGGCGTATCGATGTGGCGCATGCCAAGGGCGTGACGACGGAAGCGGTTTCGACAGAAGAGGATTTTAAGGCTTTCTCGAAACTGCTACGACACCACAACATACTGAAGCCGAAGCGCTATATCCCCGACGACATCTTCTTCAGACAGATGATGGCGAGCGGCGACGGACGACTGTTTGTGACGAAATATCATGGGAAGGTGATTGGCTGTTCCGCCTGTGCCTATAGTAACGGCAATGCCTACCTGTGGTACTCTGCCTTCAGACGAAAGACCTATATGCATCTGCACCCCGACGTGATGACCATCTGGGACACAATGAAGGATGCCTACGACAGGGGATTCCAGCACATGTGCTTCATGGACGTAGGCCTGCCTTTCTCAAAGAATCCCTTCAGGGAGTTTATCCTGCGATTTGGCGGCAAGGAGCAGAGCACCTACCGATGGTTCAGATTCTCCATCAAATGGGTGAACAAGCTGCTGGCGTGGATCTACAGATAAGTCCTACTTCTTCTTTTTATCTTCCTTATCGATATCTTCGCCGCCCATGAGCTTCTCCAGTTCTTCGGCGCTGGAGTTCATATTGACTTTGCGCTCCCTTGGAATATCGGGAATCTCAAAGATTTCTTCACCATAATCCATTCCCTTGTCGGAGGCAACAGGTTCTTCAAGTTCCACGGAATCAGCCTTAGGTTCCACAAACTCCACACGATTGGAATCATTGAGGTAACGCTCATACTGACGTTCGGCACTGTTGCGTCTGCAACTGATAGTGGTGAAAAGCACCAGGGCAAGAGAGAAATAAAATAGTCGTTTCATATATAGTAGGGTTTTAGTTTTAAATTCGATCTACTTGTTTTACACCCTTCACGGTGCGCAGCTTCTTGATGAGCTGTTCAAGGCGTGAGGTATCTTCGAGCATCACCACCAGATTGCCACTGAAGAGGCCGTCGTGGGAGTCGATGTTGATGGAGCGCAGCACGAGGCGTTCATCTTTGGAGATGATGCTCGTGAGGTTGTTGACGATACCGATATCGTCGTTGCCGATCACACGGAGGGTGATGGAGTACTGCGACGCCCCTTTCCCACTCCACCTGGCCTTCACGATGCGATAGCCATAGCGGCGACGCAGCTCCGGGGCGTTGGGACAGTCCTGACGATGAATCTTGATACCGCCATTGATGGTGACAAATCCGAAGATGGGATCGCCATAGATGGGATGGCAGCAGCGTGCCAGCTGGTAGTCGAGTCCCTTCAGGTTGCGATCGATCACCAGAGTATCGTCGGAGGGTGTCGTGTTCTGGGGTGAGAACTTGGAGCTGTCGAGTTCAAACTCACTGGCGGAACGTGCCTGGTTGTCGCCTGTGACGGTCTTCTCACTCTCCTTGATCTCAATATATTTCTCAATGACGGTATTCGCATCAAGCACACCGTCGGCTACTGCCTTATAGAAATCGCTGACCTCCTTATAGCCCAGCTTCTTGACGACATGGAACATGGTGCTCTCCTCCTGCTCTATCTTGCGATTCTTGAACTTACGCTCAAGCATCTCCTTGGCAAAGAGGCCTTCCTTCACCTGCGTCTCCTTCAGGGCCAGACGGATCTTCGACTTGGCACGCGAGGTCTTCACAACAGAGAGCCACTCCTGACGGGGCTTCTGGTTGGCAGAGGTGAGGATCTCCACCTGATCGCCACTCTTCAATACCTGACGGATGCTCACCACACGCCCGTTGATGCGGCCTCCTGTGCACTGGTTGCCTATCTTGGAATGGATGTGATAGGCAAAGTCGAGCACCGTAGCGCCCACAGGAAACTTGAACAGATCACCACGCGGGGTGAAGACAAACACTTCGTCTTCGTAGAGATCCATCTTAAACTGATCCATCGCGTCGAGTCCGTCGGCATGCTCCAGCATATTACGAATGCCCGTGAGCCACTCGTCAAGTCCGGACTCACCCTTGACGCCCTTATAGCGCCAGTGGGCTGCCACGCCTCGTTCCGCTATCTCGTCCATTCGCTCGGTACGTATCTGCACCTCAACCCACTTCTGTTCCGGTCCGAGCACTGTGATATGCAGTGACTCATAGCCATTCGACTTAGGCACGGAGAGCCAGTCGCGCAGACGCTTCGGGTTGGGCTGATACATATCCGTCACGATCGAATAAGCCTGCCAGCACTGCATCTTCTCCTTCTCCTCCGGACAGTCGATGATGATGCGGATGGCAAAGAGATCGTAGATGCCCTCGAAGCCGCACTTCTGCTTCTTCATCTTCTGCCAGATGCTGTGGATCGACTTGGTGCGCCCTTTGATATGACACTTGATGCCTGCGGCTTTCACCTTCTCCTCGACAGGTTTGATAAACGAGGCGATATAGGCATCGCGCGACTCCTTCGTGGCATTCAGCTTCTCACGGATCATATAGTAAGCATCGTGCTCCAGATACTTCAGCGACAGGTCTTCGAGTTCGCTCTTCAGCTTATAGAGACCCAGCTTATGAGCCAAGGGGGCATAGAGGTAAGCCGCCTCCTGCGACACCTCCATCTTGGCTTCGACATTCTTGGTGTCACGAATCTGGCGCATCAGATTCACACGGTCGGCAATCATGATCAGTATCACCCGCATATCCTCTGCAAAGGAGAGCAGGAGATTACGGAAGTTCTCGCTCTCAATGACAGGATTCTTCTGGTAGAGCAGCTGGATGCGGTTCAGACCATGAAGGATACGAGCCACCTGGGAGCCATACTGCTCCTCTACCTGATCGATGGAGAGATGCCCCTCCTCTATCTCAGGTATCAGATGAACAGCCTGGATGGCATCACCCTTCAACCCTATCTCCTCTTCGAGAATCTGGGCTGTCTGGTCGGCCATCTGCTTCTTCTCATGATATGTAAAACCGAATAAATCTGCCATTATCCATGAAATTTGAGGCAAAGGTACAATTTTCTCTGAAATTCTTAGCATTTTTTGAAGAAAATTACTACCTTTGCAGAAAATTTCAAACTAAAACAAAAAAAAATAATTATGCTATCACAACAAGACCTGAAACAGATTGCTCAGAAGGGTATCACCCAGGAGCAGATTGAGAATCAACTGAATGAGTTTAAAACTGGTTTCCCATTCCTGAAGCTTGAAGCAGCCGCAGGTATCGGGCGTGGCATCATTGCCCCCAACGCCGACGAGCGCAAGAAGTTTGAGGATATCTGGAACGCCTATAAGGCAGAAGGTAAGCGCGTGGTGAAGTTCGTGCCTGCATCTGGTGCCGCCAGTCGTATGTTCAAGAATATGTTTGCCTTTGTAGATGCCGACTACGACGTGCCAACCACAGACTTTGAGAAGAAGTATTTCGACTCTATCGAGAAGTTCGCCTTCTACGAGGCGCTCGATGCTGCCTGCCAGAAGAACGAGGGCAAGGGCATTAAGGCACTGATGGCAGAAGGTAAGTACAAGGCTGTGGCTGCCAACATGCTGAAGGCTGAGGGACTGAACTACGGCCAGCTGCCCAAAGGACTGCTGCTGTTCCATAAATATCCCGAGGGCGCACGCACGCCTATGGAGGAGCATCTGGTAGAGGGTGCGCTGTATGCCGCTTCCAACGGTGAGGCTCATGTGCACTTTACCGTGAGCCACGAGCACATGGAGCTCTTCAAGGCAAAGGTGGCTGAGAAGGCTGATATGTTTGCCAAGAAATTCGGTATCAAATACGACATCACCTTCTCTGAGCAGAAGCCTTCAACGGATACGGTTGCCGCCAACCCCGACAACACACCATTCCGCAATGACGACGGCAGTCTGCTGTTCCGTCCGGGTGGTCACGGCGCACTGATCGAGAACCTGAACGAGATCGATGCTGACGTGATCTTCATCAAGAACATCGACAATGTGGTGCCCGATCGTCTGAAGCCAGAGACCGTGGAATGGAAGCAGGTGATTGCAGGTGTGCTGGTATCTCTGCAGAAGCAGGCTTTCGAGTATCTGCGTCTGCTCGACAAGGGTGCTGACGATGCACAGCTTGAGGAGATAGCCAAGTTTGTGAGTGAGTGTCTCTGCACCGATGCCAAGGGCAAGAAGGCTGATGCCGCCTATCTGCGTGAGAAGCTGAACCGCCCGATGCGTGTGTGTGGCGTGGTGAAGAATGTAGGTGAGCCTGGTGGTGGTCCGTTCCTGACCTATAATCAGGATGGCACCGTGAGTCTGCAGATCCTTGAGAGCTCACAGATCGACACCAACAACGAGGCATATATGAAGATGTTCACACAAGGCACACACTTCAATCCCGTGGATCTGGTTTGTGCTGTGAAGGACTATCAGGGTAAGCCCTTCGACCTGCCCAAGTTCGTGGATAAGACCACTGGTTTCATTTCCTCAAAGTCGAAGGCCGGCAAGGAACTGAAGGCACTGGAGCTGCCAGGACTCTGGAACGGTGCGATGAGCAACTGGAGCACGGTGTTCGTGGAAGTGCCCTTAGGTACCTTCAATCCCGTGAAGACAGTAAACGATCTGCTACGCGAGCAGCATCAGTAAGAAATCAGGGCTGGCCTCAGGGTCAGCCTTTTTTTATCAGTTGTTTTCTGAATATTTATTCAAATCGATTATAAAGATACAAAAAAAACAAAAAATCTGAATGTATTTCAAAGGATTTTTGTAATTTTGCGAGCGATTTTCAGAAATAACAACAAATAAACCCAATAATACACTATGGTAAAGATCTCGAAAGAAGCCGCTCTTGAATATCATGAGAGTGGAAGACCTGGAAAAATCGAAGTAAAGCCAACGAAGGCTTATCGTACACAAACCGACTTGAGTCTCGCCTACTCTCCTGGCGTGGCCTATCCCTGTCTGGAAATTCAGGAGAACCCCGACAGTGCCTACAAGTACACTGACAAGGGTAATCTGGTGGCAGTCATCTCTAACGGTACAGCTGTGCTGGGACTGGGTGACATCGGTGCCATGAGCGGTAAGCCCGTGATGGAAGGTAAGGGTCTGCTCTTCAAGATTTATGGTGGTATCGACGTGTTTGATATCGAGGTGGCTGAGAAGGATCCAGAGAAGTTCTGCGAGGCTGTGGAGCGTATCGCCCCCACCTTCGGCGGTATCAACCTGGAGGACATCAAGGCACCTGAGTGTTTTTATATCGAGGATCGTCTGAAGAAGACACTCGACATCCCCGTGATGCACGACGATCAGCACGGCACAGCCATCATCTCTGCTGCTGGTCTGAAGAATGCGATGGAGGTAATCGGCAAGGACATCAAGAAGGTGAAGATCGTTGTGAACGGTGCAGGTGCTGCTGCCATCTCATGTACAAAACTCTATATGGCTATCGGTGCCCAGAAAGAGAACATCGTGATGCTCGACTCAAAGGGTGTGATCTCTACGGAGCGTCAGGACCTGAACGAACAGAAAAGGTTCTTCGCCACCAGTCGTACGGATATCCACACACTGGCTGAAGCTGTGAAGGATGCCGATGTGTTCGTGGGCCTCTCTAAGGGTAACGTGCTGTCGAAGGATATGGTGAAGTCGATGGCAAAGGATCCCGTGATCTTCGCCCTGGCTAACCCTGTGCCTGAGATCTCTTACGAGGATGCGATGGAGGCTCGTCCTGACGTGCTGATGTCAACAGGTCGTACAGACTATCCCAACCAGATTAACAATGTGATTGGATTCCCATATATCTTCCGTGGTGCGCTCGACGTGCATGCCACTGCCATCAACGAGGAGATGAAGCTCGCTGCTGTTCACGCCATCGCAGACCTCGCCAAGCTGCCCGTGCCTGACGTGGTGAACGATGTATATAAGGTGAACAACCTGACCTTCGGTCGCAACTACTTCATCCCGAAGCCTGTTGACCCACGACTCATCACTGAGGTGTCTTCAGCTGTTGCCAAGGCTGCCATTGAGAGCGGCGTGGCCCGTAAGAAGATTGAGAACTGGGAGGAATACAAGGATTCGCTCAGCGTGCTGCTGGGACAGGAGACGAAGCTCACACAGAAGCTCTACTCTACTGCTGCCGCACATCCACAGCGCGTGGTGTTCGCAGAGGCTGTTCACCCCACGATGCTGAAGGCTGCTGTTCAGGCTAAGGCTGAAGGTATCTGTCAACCCGTACTGTTGGGTAACGACGAGGTAATCGCTAAACTCGCCAAGCAGCTCGACCTGAATCTTGAAGGTATTGAGATCGTAAACCTGCGTCATCCTTCTGAGCAGGAGCGTCGTGAGAAATATGCACGCATCCTCACAGAGAAGCGTCAGCGTGAGGGCTACACCTACCAGGAGGCCAACGACAAGATGTTTGAGCGTAACTACTTCGGTATGATGATGGTGGAGACTGGCGATGCTGATGCGTTCATCACAGGTCTCTATACCAAGTACTCCAACACCATTAAGGTGGCGAAGGAGGTGATTGGTATCCGTCCGGAATACAAGCACTTCGGTGCTATGCACATCATCAACTCGCCCAAGGGTACCTACTATATCGCCGATACGATGGTAAACGAGAATCCTGACAAGGACGCACTCGTGGATCTTGCCAAACTGGCATCTACGGCTGTACGCTTCTTCAATGAGAAACCCGTGATTGCCATGATCAGCCACTCTAACTTCGGCAGTAGCACGACTGATGGCGCCAAGAAAGTGAAGGCTGCGGCGGCAGAGATACAGCAGTTGTTCCCTGATCTGCCTATCGATGGTGAGATGCAGCTGGGCTTCGCCCTCGACAACGAACTGCGTGATGCGGAATATCCCTTCACCAAGGTTTGCGGTAAGAAGGTGAACACCCTGGTATTCCCCAACCTGACTTCCGCTCGCTCTTCATACAAGATGCTACAGATGCTGGGAACGGATGCAGAAATCATCGGTCCGATCCAGATGGGACTGAACAAGCCTATCCACTTCATCGACTTCGGCGCTTCTGTTCGCGATGTGCTCAACATCGTGGCTGTGGCAACCATCGACGCCTATGTGGATAAGATTAAGACCAAGCTGAATGCTTTCGGCAAATAAGGCATTACACCTTATTATATTTAAGGAGAGCTGTACCCATCAAGGTGCAGCTCTCTTTGTGCCCGAACACAAGCAATCCGTCAATAATTGACCTTTTGTCCTTGATTTATATCAATTAAGTTACAAAAAGAAAGTTTTTTGGCGATTTTTTTGATAAAATGTTTGGTATTTCAATTTTTTGCTGTAATTTTGCAAACGAAATCAATCAAAGATAGTAATTCTCAATAAGTATAACCACAAAAAATTAAAAAGATTATGAATGCAGCAAAAGTTGTAGAGGATCTGAAACAGAGATTCCCCAATGAGCCGGAGTACATCCAGGCAGTTTCTCAGGTACTTCCTACGTTCCTCGCTTTCGAGCAGACTTTCAAGAACTCTCTGACAACACTTCCTATGGGTGGTGCCAAGGGTGGTTCAGACTTCTCACCCCGTGGCAAGAGCGACGCAGAGGTAATGCGTTTCTGCCAGGCATTCATGAATGAACTGTATCGCGTGATCGGTCCTGATGAGGATGTACCTGCTGGTGACATCGGTGTAGGTGGTCGTGAGGTTGGTTACCTCTTCGGACAGTATAAGAAGCTCACTCACCAGTTCCAGGGTGTGCTCACAGGTAAGGGACTCAGCTTCGGCGGTTCTCTGATTCGTCCTGAGGCTACTGGTTACGGTTGCGTATATTTCCTCACCTCTATGCTTGCTACTCGTGGCATCGAGCTGAAGGGTAAGAAGGTGCTGATCTCTGGTTCTGGTAACGTGGCTCAGTATGCTACAGAGAAGTGCATCCAGCTGGGTGCTATCCCCTTGACACTCTCTGACTCTGACGGTTACATCTACGATCCAGACGGTATCGACGAGGCTAAGCTCGCTTATGTAAAGGAGCTGAAGAACGTAGAGCGCGGACGTATCAAGGAGTATGCAGAGGAGTATCCTAACGCTGTATATCACGCTGGTGAGCGTCCTTGGCACGAGAAGGCTGATATCGCTCTGCCTTGCGCTACTCAGAACGAGATCAACGGTGAGCAGGCTCAGGCCCTGAACGCTGGTGGTGTATCAGTATCTGGTCTTGAGATGTCACAGAACTCTGAGCGTCTGAGCTGGACTTCTAAGGAGGTTGACGACTATCTGAAGCGCATCATGAACGATATTCATGAGAACTGCGTGAAGTATGGTACTCAGGCTGACGGCTATATCAACTATGTGAAGGGCGCTAACGTAGCAGGCTTCATGAAGGTTGCCAATGCCATGATGGCTCAGGGTCAGGGAATCGTATAAAAGTTAATTATACTTAAATCATTGCGGCTGCAAAGGCTGTTTGCGCTGAATCTCAGCGAAAAACAGTACCTTTGCAGCCGCTTTTATTCCCCATAAGGGGAAATAGGGGTAGGAACAGGCGCTTTCCCCTATCAAATATTAACCCTTTAAAGATGGTCTGAGAAACGTCTGTTCAGACCCAGCCCCGACAAACAAACGAGGGGCAACTAATATTTTAATTATGTCAGATTTAACAAAGAACGTTAAGCCGCTCGACGATTTCAATTGGGACGAGTTCGAGAATGGAATCAGCGCTGGTATCAGCAAGGAAGAACTCGACAAGGCTTACGACGAAACCCTGAACAAGGTAGCCGATCATCAGGTAGTTGAAGGTACAGTCATCTCTGTTGACAAGAAGGAAGTTGTTGTCAACATCGGTTACAAGAGCGATGGTATCATCCCCGCTTCAGAATTCCGCTACAATCCCGACCTGAAGATCGGTGACAAGGTAGAGGTTTATGTAGAGAGCGCAGAGGACAAGAAAGGTCAGCTGATTCTCTCTCACAAGAAGGCTCGCATGTCTAAGTCTTGGGACAAGGTTAACGAGGCTCTCGAAGCAGATGCTATCATCCAGGGTTACATCAAGTGCCGTACGAAGGGCGGTATGATCGTTGACGTGTTCGGTATCGAGGCATTCCTCCCCGGCTCACAGATCGACGTTCACCCCATACGCGACTACGATCAGTTTGTTGGCAAGACCATGGAGTTCAAGGTTGTCAAGATCAACCAGGAGTTCCGCAATGTTGTCGTTTCTCACAAGGCTCTTATCGAGCAGGAGATTGAGGCACAGAAGAAGGAGATCATCGGTAAGCTTGAGAAGGGTCAGATCCTCGAGGGTACAGTTAAGAATATCACCTCTTACGGTGTATTCGTTGACCTCGGTGGTGTTGACGGACTCATCCCACAAGGTGGTTGAGCTCGACCAGAAGATCAACGTGGTTATCCTCGACTTCGATGACGAGAAGCGCCGCATTGCTCTCGGTCTGAAGCAGCTCACTCCTCATCCCTGGGATGCTCTGGATGCTGACCTCAAGGTTGGCGACCATGTGAAGGGTAAGGTAGTCGTTATCGCTGACTACGGTGCATTCGTAGAGATCCAGCCTGGTGTAGAGGGTCTGATCCATGTATCAGAGATGTCTTGGAGCCAGCACCTCCGTTCTGCTCAGGAGTTCCTGAAGGTAGGCGACGATGTAGAGGCTGTCATCCTGACACTCGATCGCGACGAGCGCAAGATGTCACTCGGTATCAAGCAGCTCCGCGAGGATCCATGGGAGGCTATCGAGACCAAGTATCCTGTTGGTTCTAAGCATAACGCCAAGGTTCGCAACTTCACCAACTTCGGTGTATTTGTTGAGCTTGAGGAAGGTGTTGACGGCCTGATCCACATCAGCGACCTCTCTTGGACCAAGAAGGTTAAGCATCCTTCAGAGTTCACTCAGGTTGGTGCTCAGATCGACGTTGTCGTTCTCGACATCGACAAGGAGAACCGTCGTCTGTCACTCGGTCACAAGCAGCTCGAGGAGAATCCTTGGGATGTATTCGAGTCTAAGTACACCGTTGGTTCTGTACACGAGGGTACCATCACTGAGATGCACGAGAAGGGTGGCGTAGTTGCCCTCGAGGAGAATGTTGAAGGCTTCGCTACTCCTAAGCACCTCGTTAAGGAGGATGGCACACAGGCCACAAAGGGTGAGACTCTCCTGTTCAAGGTTATTGAGTTCAACAAGGACTCTAAACGTATCATCCTCTCTCACAGCCGCACCTTCGAGGATCCCGCCCGTGAGGAGAAGAAGGCTGCTGCAGCTGCCGCTAAGAAGGCATCTCGCGCTAAGAAGGATGACTCTCCAAAGATTGAGAACATCGCTGCCAGCACTACTCTGGGTGACATTGATGCACTCGCTGAGCTGAAAGCTAAGTTGGAGAAGGGCGAGAAGTAAGTCCTACCCCTACCCTATATTTAAGTCCCTCCGGTTCTTCCAGAGGGACTTTTTTATTGGCACGCTTTTTGCTGATTCTACGGCAAATATTAATTTAAATTTGTAGAATCATGCAAAAAGGTAACATCGGGGTTACAACCGAGAACATATTCCCCGTCATCAAAAAGTTTCTCTATAGCGATCACGAGATATTCCTCCGTGAGATGGTATCAAACGCTGTCGATGCCACTCAGAAGATGAAGACACTAGCAGCTCAGGGTGACTACAAGGAAGAACTGGGCGACCTGACTGTCCGCGTGAACTTCGATGCCGAGAAAGGCACTATCACCATCAGTGACCATGGTATCGGCATGACAGAGGAAGAGATTGACAAATACATCAACCAGATTGCATTCTCTGGCGTGAGCGACTTCCTGGAGAAGTATAAGGACAACGCCAATAACATCATCGGCCACTTCGGACTTGGTTTCTATTCTTCATTCATGGTATCAAAGAAGGTGGAGATCATCACCAAGTCGTATAAAGAGGGATCAAAGGCTGTGAAGTGGAGCTGCGACGGCAGTCCTGCCTACGAGATTGACGATGCAGAACGTGAGGAGCACGGATCAGACATCATCCTCTACATCGATGATGACTGCAAGGAGTTTCTCGACAAGAACAAGCTCGAAGGCCTGCTCAACAAATACTGCAAGTTTATGGCTGTACCTGTGGCTTTCGGAAAGAAACAGGAATGGAGCAGCGAAGAGAAGAAGATGGTTGACAAAGACGAGGACAACATTATCAATAGTGTAGAACCTCTCTGGACCAAGACACCATCATCACTCAAGGATGAAGACTACAAGTCGTTCTACCGCACACTTTACCCCATGAGTGACGAGCCCATGTTCTGGATTCACCTGAATGTAGATTACCCATTCAACCTGACTGGTATCCTCTACTTCCCCCGCATCAAGTCGAATATCGACCTGCAGCGCAATAAGATACAGCTGTACTGCAACCAGGTGTTCGTAACCGATCAGGTGGAAGGTATCGTACCAGAGTTTCTGACACTATTGCATGGTGTCATCGACTCACCAGATATTCCTTTGAACGTAAGCCGTTCTTATCTGCAGAGTGATCGTGAGGTGAAGAAGATCTCTACCTATATCACCAAGAAAGTGGCAGACCGTCTGAATGCTATCTTCAAGGAAGATCGTAAGCAGTACGAGGAGAAGTGGGATGACCTGAAACTCTTTATCAACTACGGTATCCTTTCAGAAGACGGCTTCTACGACCGTGCCAAGGACTTTGCCCTGTTTAAGGATACAGAAGGCAAGCACTTCACCTTCGACGAGTATAAGACACTCATTGAGGCTAACCAGAAGGATAAGGATGACCAGTTGGTATATCTCTATGCCACTGACAAGGAGGAGCAGTATTCTTATATCAAGGCAGCTCAGGACAAGGGCTACAGCGTACTGCTGCTTGACGGACAGCTCGATGTGCCTACCATCCAAACCTTGGAGCAGAAGTTTGAGAAGAGCCGTTTCACACGTGTGGACAGTGATATCATCGACCGTCTGATTGTGAAGAGCGATGCACCTAAGTCTGAGCTTACTGAAGAGCAGAGTGACAATCTGTCAGCCGTATTCCGCACACAGCTGCCAAAGATCGACCAGGCAGAGTTTATGGTACAGGTAGATGCACTTGGCGAAGAGGCTCGTCCTGTCATCATCACCCAGAACGAATATATGCGTCGTATGAAGGAGATGAGTCGTTTCCAGCCTGGCATGAACTTCTACGGTCAGATGCCTGACTCCTTTAACATCGTACTCAATGCCAACCATCCGCTGGTGAAGAAGGTGCTCTCTGACAGTGAGGCCGCTACTGCAGAAGCTCTGAAGCCAATCGTTTCTGAGCTCAAAGGTCAGGAGGCTCGTCTGGCAGCTATTCGCCAGCAGCAGGATAAGAAGAAGTACGACGAACTGACGCAGGAGGATAAGGACCAGAAGGCTGAAGCCGAGAAGGCTGTTCAGGAGCAGAAGGACAAGAAACAAGCCGTAATTGCCGACTATGCCAAGGGCAACTCGATTGTTCACCAGCTCATCGACCTTGCCCTGCTTCAGAACGGTATGCTTAAGGGCGAAGCGCTCGATAAGTTCCTGAAGCGTTCGGTTGATCTGATCAAATAAACATCTATCAAATAAAAAAGGCTCCCCAATGAGGGAGCTTTTTTTATGACTATTACCTTCGCAGGTCTTTCAAGTGATTCTTGTAGGCCTTACGCAGTTTACGAATAGCCTTATCACGAATCTGGCGCACACGTTCTCGCTTCAGATCCATATCTTCTGCAATCTCAGCCATCGTCTCATGTTCCTGTCCGATACCGAAATAAGAATTGATCACCTTACTCTCACGCTTATCAAGTGAACCCAAGGCAAACTCCACAGCATCCTCTATCACCTCAGAGTGAACACGCTCGTCGGCTAATGGCGCATCCTTATTCACCAGCACAGAAAGCAGACTCATATTGGCACGATGCCCCAAAGGCGCATCTACTGAGAGAGGCATGCTCTGTTGACGAGCTACCTCATCATGCTTCACATCCTTTGGTACTTGATATAGACCAGACTGCTGTGCAATAGCCTTCTCGATCTGCTGGCGCACATGAACGACTGCATAGTTGACAAAGCGAACACCTCTGCTGGCATCGAAATTCGCAGCAGCCTTCAGCAGACCCATGTTGCCTTCGCTCACCAGATCCTCCATTTCAACACCCTGTCCCCGATATTGTCGGGCAACAGAGACTACAAAGCGGAGGTTGGCTTCAACGAGCTTTGACAATGCTCGCTGATCACCCTGTCTGATCTTCTCAGACAACTCACGCTCTTCCTGATCGGAAAGTAGAGCCTCCTTACCTATCTCATCGAGATATTTATTAAATATCGAATCTTCCATAATTGGATGCAAAGATACAAATTCTTTGCAAAATAGCAATAATTAACCAAGAATTTTAGTACCTTTGCATCAATGAAACGAAAATAATTAATTAAGCATCATGAAAAAGTTATTTTTTTACCTTGCAACAGCACTATTATGTTGTACCGTGATACTGACGATACTCACATCGTGCGTAAATGAAGACAACCCAACAACGACACCAGTGCCCGATTCCTCCCAACTGGCCGATGTCACTATTATGTATTATGCCCATGGCGGCGGCACCCTCGACAAGCACGTTATAGGCAACTTACGCAAGATGTATAATGCTGAACGGTCGAGCTACAATAATGTGAGAATAGCCGCAGAATGCAAGTTCTCCAATGAAGATTACCTTCCAAGCACGAATGACGATTTGTTTAAGACGGTTCTGGAAGCTGATTTGAAGAAATATGGAGAAGAAGCCGAAGAAAAGTTGGATAATGTAAGTTACCTTTTATGGATGGCTCCTGAAGCAAACAGTACTTTCCGTATTGTAATCGACCCTACTAAGACCTTGAAAGAACAGGTTAAGGATCATTATCTCCCTGGTAAGAATGCCGACTTCACCACCCCCGACTCTCTGACCAACTTCATCAACTGGGCTGCAAAAAACTGTCCTGCCAAGAGATATATTCTGATATTACACGATCACGGTGGCGGCTATCGGCCTGAAGCGGATCTTTATAAAGAAGACACCAAGGCTGGCACCACCCGAGGTGTCATCTTCGACAATGGTAACCCGGGGCATAATTTCTCGGCTCCTTCTTTGGAACATGCCATCAAGGCTGCCGACATCCGACCTGATGTAGTGATATTCGATGCCTGTTTGATGAACACATTGGAATATTTGTTCGAACTAAAAGACCTCACCGACTACATAGTAGCCTCTACCTTTAACTCCTATGCCGGTCCCCCCTATGATACATTTATAGAGTGTTTATCTGCCGCATCTGACAATTTGAAATACGCTCTTGAAAAGTATATCGAATACGATGCTAAGCACTTTGACGAACTTGCAAAGATGGATCATATGGATATCTTTTACAATGATATAACTGTGACAGAAACAGCCCGGCTCAACGAGTTGGGTAAGATGATGCGAGAGTTTACTGATCGTCTCTGCGACACTTACACAAATGGAACCGCTGAGCAGAAACAGAAGATAAACGATGTGACAAAGAATGCTGTTAAGATTAGCAAGGATAATCCCTCATATGATATCGGCAGATATATGGAAGGCATGAGAAAAGCGTTGCCAGAGGTGTTCGACGATGCATTCTGGACTGACTTGAAGTCGGCATTTAATAATTGTATCGCTGCGCAGTATGCCAGCCAATATCTGCTCGATCACGACTATCAGGTAGATTACAGTGTACTGATGGCAATAAAGGGTGTCTATCAAAGGACAACGTGGACATCTGGTACAGAATCAATGATTCTTTATGACTTGAGCAACTATCATCCTGACGGAAAGCTCACAACTTACCTCGTGGAAAACGGCGAATTTAAAGCAGATTTCGTGCCCGATTATCAGTTGAAGGTTGAAAGCGAAGGTCAATGGGGCGGCACACTCGAGTCAGTCTATGGCGCTCTGGCATTTGATAAAGCCACTGGATGGAGTCGCTGGCTGATGCTTAACGAGCAGCAACCCTCACTCTGGTGCAACAACGATTTCCTAACTCCTCTGCCAGATCCCAGTGAATAATGACACTTGCAACCGTTTCGGTTTATAAATTGTTCAAAGGCCTGCATCACTGCAGACCTTTGAATCACTTTTTACCAATTACTAACAATAACCTAATTATTACCAAACATAATTTTTAAGTATGAAACTACTATCTTATGAAAAGACTATCTTTGTTCTGACGGTGTCTTAGCGAGAGCAAAGGTACGGCAAAAAATAAACCCGCACAAATTAATTCAGCCAACTGCCCGTTTCATTCAGCGAATCCCCCACCTTTCACGACAGTTTTCTGCCTCATGACAACGATCTGTCGCAAATAAACCTGTCTGTCGCAATAAACTCGTCAAAAAAATGCAAAGCAGATGCTCATGAGCACACTTGCAGCAGTAGTTTTCTCATTCGTGTTCACAACCAGCGCTAAGGCTGAAGTTCCTGTTCCAACAAAAAGTAATGTAGGTATTCGAGTGAAAGGTACTCAAAACAGTAATCTGGAAATCCGTGTGAAAGATGCACCAAAGAGTAACCTTGAGATTCGTGTGAAAGATGCTCCAAGCCAGATTGAGGAGTTCCTCGAACAGATTTTGGGCATCCGCGTAAAAGTTCGCGTATAATAAGCAACGATATAACAGACTACTCTATTATATAACTCAACCCCACAGAGAGCAAGGCCCTTTGTGGGGTTCTAAAATAATCATCACGAAATCACTTATCAAATCCGTAACCGTTCCATTTCAGCGTCTTCTGGATTTTCTTCCCGTTTTCATCCCACAATGTCACGATAATATCTTTGCCTGAACGAGGCAGGGCAAATGAGCACTCGACGCTGGAAGATTTTGACTCGTAAACAGCCTGTACTCCCGCTTCTGAGTGATACTTCATTGTCTTTGCAGCATTATCGTAGCGCATAAAGGTTATGCCATCATACTGACCAGGATAGTACTGCCCATCCCTGTAGAACCCATGATTGTAGGCAAAGAGCCTGTGTTTTCCGTCAGCCTCATTCCAAAAGCACATCTCGATTCTTGTCATAAACTCACAGGCACCTTCAAGATACTTATCTTCATAGACCGCAAAGCCGTTCTTGACATCAAGTGTGAAGGAAACGCCATTGCGCTGTTTAAGCCCCTTGCGATGGCGCTCCCAAGCTTTTCGGATGCCATTCATGGCTTCATTGTCACACTCGCCGTCTTCACCATAAGTAGGTGCAAGATAGGCTGTAATAAAATCGCTGATGATGGGCTTGCTGCCCTGATAGTTTACTCGGATCGCCTCCTGTGCCGTCATTGCCAACGCACAGAACACAAACATGATTGCTAATGATAATCTCTTCATAATTCCTGATTTTTAATAGTTATTGTTTCTTTCTGCTTCTAAGTTTCTAAATCTGCTGCAAATATAAAGAATAATCTTCTAAATAGCAAGCAATTTTATGAAAAATGGGCTATCCATGCAAATTAAACATTATAAACCTAAAAAAGGTGGAAAACCTTTTTGGGCACAGAAGGGACAGGCACCTTTGTACGACAGTTTTCAGCCTCACGGCAACCATCTGTCGCAAATTCCCCTGCCTGTCGCAATAAATCCAGACAAAATTCAATTCGAAATTTGGCTGTCCCCAAAAACCGCCATACCTTTGCGTCGTCGAAAGGAAACAAACGACGAAGTTAATAAGAAGTATAATCACTAAAATATTAAAGTTATGACACAGAAGAATTTCAATGCAAAGAAGATGCTCATGAGCACACTTGCAGCAGTAGTTTCAGCAGAAGGAACAGAAGACTGATATTTTTACTTCTATCTTAAATTTTATCTTTAGAGGAAAGTGTTAGTAAACACCGAATAACAAACTACTCTATTATATAACTCGACCCCACAGAGAGCAAGGCCCTTTGTGGGGTTCTCTTATTAATGACCTTGGGGTTTCCAAGGGGTAAGACGAGGAATATAACGAGGTACATTCCTGCAGTATTCCTCATATTCCTTACCGAAGCGCTTCCGTAATCCTGGCTCTTCCGACAGCCTAAAGTAAAGCATGTTGATGATGAGGAATACTACAGCCCAAATGCCTATTGCCCAAGAAGCTAACATCAAGGCTTCACCCGCGAGTATAAGAACGACACCTGTTATCATGGGATTGCGCACATAAGCATAAGGACCTGTAACAACCAACTTGCTTGTCGGATCCCATGGGGCTAAAGTTCCATTGCCCATCTTGGAAAAGAGTCTGACGGTCAGGACTGCCAACACCAAGCCCAACAAAAAAGAAACAAAACCCAATAGGAAACGCCAGAATACAATATGATCCGGTTGCCATCCAGAGACATATAACAATAACAAAGGGATAATGACCGCCACTTGTACGGGTAGCGCCATGATTGCCTTGAAAGCTCTGAAACTCAATGATCCTGTATTCATTTCTTTTTTATTGTTGACACAGCAAATATACGAAATATATTCGTATTATCTCCTTTATTTGGGTCTTTTTTTTGTTTCTTTAAGATAAACGCAAAACGACAGTTTTCAGCCTCATAGCAACCATCTGTCGCAAATCAACCTGCCTGTCGCAATAAATCTAGACAAAAATCTATTCGAAATTTGGCTGTCCCCCAAAACCGCCATACCTTTGCATCGTCGGAAGGAAACAAACGACAAAAATAATAAGAAGTATAATCACTAAAATATTAAAGTTATGACACAGAAGAATTTCAATGCAAAGAAGATGCTCATGAGCACACTTGCAGCAGTAGTTTTCTC
>CADCFA010000029.1 GCA_902800595.1 uncultured Prevotellaceae bacterium
AGCGAATCGGCAGTCTGCTCAAAGAAAGAAGGATAACGCACCACATAATCATAGTCGTCATCGTGGTATTCCTTCATTCGCGTGAGTCTTATCGCCTGCTCCAATTTTTGAGGCAGAGACTGGTCGTTTTCCTTCTCATGAACAGAAACATATATCATGACTGCTATGAAAATTAGCATTGATAGAAATAGAAATCTCTTCATACGTTTGCGATTTTTCTGCAAAGGTATGAAGAGATTCTTTTATAAACAAAATTACTGCCTAACATTTGTCTGACAATTCGCTGACGACATGCTATCTATCTGATTTTCAATTCATAGGCACGTCCTCTATCTGACTCTATCATAAGGTCAGAATGTTCCTCAATAATAGGTTTCAGACGACGAATCAACGTATAGAGTGTATCATTGGCATCATCCTTCTTTGGCCAAAGAGTATCGCAAATCTCTGCTTTTGTTAGATGATGGGATTCGTTACGGAAGAACATCTCCATGAGTTGCTGTTGCATCGGAGTAAGTTTGACCTGTTTTCCTTTTGTATTATAGAAACGTCCATCGACTTCAGAATAAGCCAATCCTCCGAATGCTATAAGTGGCTCATTCTTCCTATATCTCCAAAAGCAATATAACCCCCAAAGAAGTGCTATTGTCCACAATACAGAGGCTGGTCTCTGATCTGACACAGAGAATATTGTAGCAGCTGAGCATTTTGCCTCACAGCGAAGGCCGTCCTGTCTGGTTGTCACAGCAAGAACAGCATTTCCACGCAGTTGTTCTATTGTCAGAAAACTGTTAAACACGCGAATGGTATCAGTACTGATCACGTCACTTTGCTGCTCTGCCAATGTCTTTGTCAGTGCACTTTTCATATCTTCCGTTATCATTCTCTCTGTAGCCTGATAACTACTAAAACTGGTTATGCCTGAAACAATAATCAGAGCAAACAATAAAATTACAGCGTGTTTTTGTTTCATTGATTATATATATCTTTGACTTATTTTACTCATGCACGACGAAGACGAAGCCGCCACGGGGTTGGCAGGTGAGCTGCGTAGGGAAGCTATCAATGTTGGTGATAGCCCAGGAGCCATCAGGGGCGTCGGCAAAGTATTGGATCTTGTCGGCAGACTTGATGAAGCTGAGGTCAAGCGAGAAGGTCTGAGCCTCATCGAGACCATTGATGCCTGCCACATACCACGAATGTCCGAAGCGACGAGCAAGGACGGCACCCTTGCCAGGATAACCAGCGACGAAGCGCGTCTCATCCCATACGGAAGGTAACTCTGTAAAGAAGTCCTGTACCGCCTGGGGCTGAGCGAGATAACTCTCAGGCTTGTCTGCCAGATGCTGCAGACCACTCTCAAAGAGTACGGTAAGCGCCAACTCATGGGCTTTTGAGGTGATATGGGGATGCTGTGAGTCGCTGAAAGCACAAGGGGTATAGTCCATCGGACCTATCACATTGCGGGTGAAGGGCAACGTGGCGTTATGACTCGCTGCCTGAGCTGTAAAGGTTGGTACGTTGTTATACCACTCAGCCCCATAGACGGCCTCTGTAGAAAGCAGGTTCGGATAGGTGCGCTGCCAACCACGAGGGATGGTGGCTCCGTGGAAGTTCACCAGCAGATGATGACGGGCTGCACACTCCAGCAGATCGATGCAGTAATCCATATTCATCTGGTTGTCGCCAGAGAAGAAATCAATCTTCACACCAGCTACTCCTATCTTCTCACACCAGGCAAACTCGCGCTCCCGATCTTCGGGCTTGTTCAGGCGGAACTTAGGACCTGGGGCACCATCCACCCAACCAACGGAAGAGTTGTACCAGATCAATGGTTTCACACCTTGGGTAGTGGCATAGGCAACAGCTTCCTCAATAGTCCTGCCATCCTGCATCTCGTCCCATTCGGCATCAATCAGGACATAGGGCAACTTCAAGGTGACTGCCATATCAACATACTTCTTGATAATCTGATAGTCGTTGGAGCCATGATTATAAGCCCAATAGATCCATGATACCACGCCTGGATGAATCCAACTCGTATCAAGCAACTTGTTGGGGGCACTCACATCAGTGATCAATGTAGATTCCACCACATCACCCAAGCTGCCGATAATAGCAACCCGCCAAGGACTGCGCCAGATGCCACTCACACGAACATCATTCTTATCAGGTACCACACGGAAATTCTCACCCTCATTATACAGACAGGAAGCACTCTGACGACGCTCGATATTGGCTTCAGAAAGCAATACAAAGACATCATCTGCAGGCGAGATCAGCGCAGGATAGCCCCAACGGTTGTTATATCCCTCAGCAGACTTGAAGATACCACTGAAACTGGGAATCGGCTCCACCTTATAAGTAGTGGTAAGCGGGAAGAAACTCTCGTAGGCTTCCGTCCACTGCTGCATCCAGCGCTTCGTTCCTTCAGGGATGAGATAGGTGGTCTGCTCCTTGGGTAGCACCTGATTGCGCAACCCAGAGAACACATAACGGAAGGCGATGCCATCATTATAGAGCCTTAGCAACAAGCGCAGGTTTTCACCCAGTTTAGCCTCATACTCTCGAGCCTGATTCGTGCAGTGCAAACGCTTACCAGAGAGCATCCGATAATCGTCTGTCACATCGCCTTTATAGGAGAACTCAACCTTTGAAGGATAGCCCTCATAACCCAAAGTAGGAATCTGCAAGACTTTTTGTTGTCCATAATTCACACAGATACCTTTATTATAAGAGGTTATAGAGATTTTTCCATTAGGCGACTGTTGCGCAACGGCTGACAGCGTCAGACAGCAACCAAAGACGAAACACAGTATTCTTTTCATATTCAGAATTATGATTTATAAATGACGAACCACATGGGTACGATAACCATAGACTGTCACCACAAGGAAACAGATGAAAGGCAGAACAAACGAGGCGTTGGTGGCAGGGAAGGAACCGAATACCGTACCCTGATCGATAATCATCGCCTGCAAAGGTGGCAGCACTGATCCGCCTAAGATAGCCATAATCAGACCTGCGGCACCAAACTTCGCATCATCACCCATGCCATCGAGGGCAATACCATAGATGGTGGGGAACATCAGTGACATACAACCACTGACACATACCAAAGAGTAGATACCCATCCGGTTCTGGAACACGATGACACCCAGAGTAAATACCATTGCCAGCACACCGAAGATGGCCAGCAGCGAAGCAGGTTTCACATATCGCATCAGGAAAGTGGCAATGAAGCGTGAACAAATAAAGAACACCATCGCATAGATATTGAACTGCTGCGACAGCACCTCTGCCTCCTGTTCACCCATACCCTCTGCCATAAAGATTCGTGTACCATACTGGATGATGAAGGTCCAGCACATTGCTATGACACCCTCGCTATAATACCTCAGTTTAAAGATGCGACGGATGGTCACCAGGAAGTGAATATCGTGGTTCTTATCACCATTCTTCGGCATGTTCGTAAAGAGGATGATGAAGAACATCAACACGATGACAGCACCAATAGCGAGATAAGGAGAGATCAGCACATCGAGATCAGCATTCTTCAGCGCCTCAAACTCCGCATCACTCAACAGGGCGCGCTCATCACTACTCATCGGATTGAGTTTCGCCTGAATGAAGTTCATAGCCACAAACATACCGATAATCGAACCACAGGGATTAAAGCACTGTGCTAAGTTCAGTCTTCGCGTAGCTGTCTCCTCTGGTCCCATCGCCAGGATATAAGGATTACAGGATGTCTCCAGGAACGACAGACCACAGGTCATGATGAAATAGGCAATCAGGAAACAGCCATAGAGACCGATACTCTTCGAGGGAAAGAAAAGTAGGGCACCAGCAGCATAGAGACCAAGTCCCATCAGCACACCTGCCTTATAACTGTATTTGCGGATGAAGATGGCAGCAGGGAAAGCCATACAGAAGTAGCCACCATAGAAGGCAACCTGCACCAATGAGCCATCAGTGACGCTCATGCGGAAGATTTTCGAGAAAGCCTTTACCATCGGATTCGTGATGTCGTTGGCAAAGCCCCAGAGGGCAAAGCAGAACGTCACGAGGATGAAGGGAATCAGATAACTCTTTTTCATTGGAAACGGACTAAGATTCTAAAAACCTTACCAGGATTCTCTGCCCACTGCTGCATAGCTTCAGGCGCTTCTTCAGGAGACACCTCATTCGAGATGAGACGATCAACAGGACAGGTGCCACGTTGCAGATAATGGATGACAGCACGGAAATCGCTGGGTTGGGCATTACGTGAACCACGAATATCGAGTTCCTTCTGCACAAAGAACTTCGTCTGGAATGATACCTCTGTCTTCGCATAGCCGATACAGATCACACGACCTGTAAACGCCACTTCATCAACAGCCATCTGGTAGGTCATCGGACTTCCCACTGCCTCGATCACCACATCAGGACCAAAGCCGGAAGTTATCTCCATCAGACGGGCATGCACATCTTCCGTCTTGGTGTTGATGGTATAGCTGGCACCCATCTCTTTGGCAAGTGCCAGTTTCTCATCATCGATATCGGCAGCTACTACCGTTGCACCACGCAGGGCAGAACGGACGATGGCACCCATACCTACCATTCCACAGCCTATGACCATCACGACATCGATATCAGTAACCTGCGCACGATTCACAGCATGGAAACCTACACTCATCGGCTCTATCAACGCACAGGTACGAGGAGACAGATGTCCTGCAGGAATCACCTTCTCCCAAGGTAGTACGATATACTCACGCATGGCTCCATTGCGCTGCACACCCAATGTCTCGTTATGCTGACAGGCATTGACACGTGAGTTGCGGCAAGAGGCACACTTACCACAGTTGGTATAGGGATTACAGGTAACTGTCATACCTGGTTTCAGACTTTCAGGTACATCAGCACCCACCTTCTCTATCACTGCCCCAATCTCATGACCTGGAATCACTGGCATCTTCACCATCGGGTTCTTACCAAGATAGGTACTGAGATCGGAACCACAGAAGCCGACATATGCAAGGCGCAGGAGTACTTCGCCAGCATGTAACTCCTGCTCTGGAACACTCACGATCTGCATCTCACGCAAACCAGAAATCTGTATTGCTTTCATAACTTCAATATTTCAATTCTTCAATTATTTATTTCTTCACTCGCTCATATTCTTAATATACGGCAATTCAGGCAACTCGCCAAAGCCGAAGAAACGCTTGGCATTCTCACCTAAGAAGAGACGCTTCTCTGTCGCTGTCAACTCGTTGGATTTCTCCACGAAGTCGTAAGACATCTTATAGGTGATGGCAGTGATGGTGCGCGGATAGTCGCTGCCCCACATCAATTTCTCCATACCCACCTCGTCAGCTGCTTCCTTAATTGCACGGATGGCTGATGGGAAGGGATAGAACTCATCATTGAAGAGCCACGTGATACCACCACTTTCTACAAACACATGCTCATGACGAGCCAATCGGATCTGACTCATCCAACCCTCGCGTGTCACCATGCCGAAATGTCCGATAGCCACTTTCAGCTTTGGACACTCCTGGATGATCTCCTCCATCTGTCCTACCTGAGCATCGCCGTCTTTCAGTTCGATACCTAAGATGATTTTCTGTTCCTCCATCAAGTGCATCATCTGTATCATCTCGTC
Source organism: uncultured Prevotellaceae bacterium (assembly GCA_902800595.1). Classification (GTDB taxonomy): domain Bacteria; phylum Bacteroidota; class Bacteroidia; order Bacteroidales; family Bacteroidaceae; genus Prevotella. The sequence continues at coordinate 5,654 of CADCFA010000029.1, forward strand.
GTTCAGGAACTGCTGAGGCAATCGGGCTGCAGGCACCTTGATGCCTTTAAAACTCTTTATCAATGCTTTGGCATGACCCAGAAAACCTGGTTCACGATAGTCAGCCATACCAAACGTAAAGAAGCGATTAGGATAACGGCGTTCTACCTGTAGCAGATAGCTGTTCTGTATGCCATCGATAAACTCCTGCGTCACCACAGCTGCAGCTACCTGCGCATAATCCATATTTGAGAGGAAACGCTCTGCCGTGTTCTGACCATCCGTCATAAATGGTGGCAACATCTGACGCTCCTCCCCAAAGAACAGCGAACGGCTACGATTTGGTTCCAGTTGATAGATTGGCTGTCCGTCAACCAACGTATCCTGATTCAGCCACAGATGACTGTGGGCATCGATTATGAGTTTTTCCATCTTACAAACATCTGATCGCCGATGATAGCCTGCACCTCACTGACAAGCTGCTCATCTATCGGCTCATTCACATAACTGATATTCTTCAGGACATTCTGCGGATTAGCACTACTGAACAAGGTAGAGGCAATACGCGGATTCAGACTGGTAGAGAACTGAATGGCGAGCTTATCGATCGGATAACCTTTCTCCTGACAATAAGCAGCAGCCTTGGCACAGGCTCTCTGGAGATCCTTGCCTGCCGGGTGCCATGCAGGCGCACCACGCTGTGAAAGCAACCCCATGGAGAATGGTGAAGCATTGATCACGCCCACATTGTGCTGTTCGAAGAAACCAAGGAAGTCAACCAGCAAGGTGTCATTCAATGAGTAATGACAGAAATTCAGAATGCTCTCCACTACCCCACTCTCTGAATGTTCGATGACCCATTTCAGGTTCTCTGGTTGAAGATCAGTGATACCGATATGCTTCACTATTCCCTTCTTTCTCAGTTCAACCAAAGCAGGCAGTGTCTCGTCCACCACCTTCTGCAGTCCTCCAGGAAGATCTGCCTGAAACTCTATATCATGCACATTGATCAGATCGATATAATCCACATTCAAGCGCTCCATACTCTCATAGACACTCTCAGTGGCCCGCTTGGCAGAATAATCCCAAGTGTTCACACCATCCTTACCATAGCGACCTACTTTGGTGGAAAGATAATACTTCTCCCGTGGGATATCCTTCAATGCCTTACCTAAGACAATCTCTGCCTTCAGATGACCATAATAGGGAGAGACGTCTATCAGATTGATACCATTCTCGACAGCAGTGTGAACAGCCTGGATGCCCTCTTCCTCGCGGATGTTATGAAAAACACCACCCAACGACGAGGCGCCAAAACCTAAGTTCGACACCTTCATTCCCGTTTTTCCTAACTCGTTATATACCATGTGATGAATAGTTTATTGGTTTATGGCGACAAAGTTACGAAAAAGAAGCGAAAAGTGATAAGTGATAAGTGAAAAGTTGCTTGATATTCATATTTTTTTGTATCTTTGCACCATCCAAACTAAAACTGTAACCCTATGAAGGAATTATATTTTGCGGATCAAAACCGTTACGACAATGGAATGGAATATGAGCGTTGTGGGCGCTCTGGTGTGTTATTGCCTAAGGTAAGCCTCGGTTTCTGGCATAATTTCGGAAGCGTTGACCCCTATGAGCGCAGCAGAGAGATTACCCACTATGCATTTGATCATGGTATCACCCACTTTGATCTGGCTAACAACTACGGACCAGTTTATGGCTCAGCTGAAGAGACGATGGGCAGACTGATGGATGATGATTTCCGGCCTTATCGTGATGAGCTTTTCATCTCCTCGAAAGCCGGCTACGATATGTGGCCTGGACCTTATGGTAACTGGGGAAGCAGGAAATACCTGATGGCCTCATTGGATCAGAGTCTGAAACGTATGAAGATTGACTATGTGGATCTGTTCTATAGTCATCGTTACGATCCTGATACACCTCTGGAAGAAACGCTTCAGGCTCTAGTTGACATTGTTCGACAAGGAAAGGCACTCTATGTGGGTATCTCTAACTGGCCTCTGGAACCCTTGAAGTTTGGTTATGAATATCTGAAAGCCCATGATGTGCCTTTGCTTATCTATCAAGGACGTCTGAATATGCTGAATCGAAAACCTCAGGAAACAGGAATCACAGACTTCTGTGCAGAGAAAGGTATCGGCTTCATTGCTTTCTCACCATTAGCTCAAGGACTGCTGACAGACCGTTATCTGAATGGTATTCCTGCTGATAGTCGTATGGCAAAGGAGAAATTCCTGAAGAGTTCGATGCTCACACCAGAACTGTTGGAGAAGTTGCGCCATTATAATAAGGTGGCAGAAAGTCGTGGTGAGACATTGGCAGAAATGGCATTAGCCTGGATTCTACATCAGAAAGCTGTCACTTCTGTGCTGGTAGGAGCCAGCAGCACTGCACAGTTGGAAAAGAATCTGAAATGTGTCAATGCAGCTCCTTTCGACGATGCATTATAATCAAGGATTATCCTCTTTCCATTTCTTAAACTCACGGATGGCAGCCACCAACTGGTTGTCATCTTCTTTTGTACGTGCCACAATACGGAAATAATGATTGTCAAGTCCTCTGAAGTCAGAAGCGTCACGAATCAGGATACCATAGTTATTAATCAACCATTGCTTTAGTTCCCAGGTCTCAGCAAAATCAATGAGTACCAACATGAAATTAGTATCAGACTTTAACACTCTGATACCTTCAATATCTGTCAATTCCTGACGTAATCGCTGAGCTTCTGAAAGATAACCCTCTAAATCAGGAATCATTTGGGGATTGTTTGTCAGCAGATACTTTCCAGCTTCAATAGCCATCGCATTAACTGTCCAAGGCTGACGAATCTGGCGCAGACGATCAATAATGATTGGAGAACTAAAAATATAACCCAATCGCAAACCGGGAATACAATATTTCTTAGAAAGAGAACCTATCAGCATCATATTATAACAGTCCACCATCTCAGAAGGTTTCAACATAGGTTGGAGTGTATAATCAGCAAACGACTGGTCAACAACATAGAGATAACGCGGATTCTGACGGATGATGCGGTTCATTAATGGTTTTAGCAATACATTACCTGTAGGATTATTAGGATTACAAATCCAGTATATTCTATCTTCAGGCATGGCATCAAGATCATTTTTCCGATCGTAAGAGATCAGATGATCGAATGTCTTACAGGCATATTCATAGGCACTGAATGTGGGCTGTGGGATGATAGATGCCCAGTTCTTATAAAGCTGTGCTATCAGGAAGATGGCTTCGTTAGCACCACTGGTTATCATCACTGTGTTATCAGGTACACCCAGATGATCTGCCAGTAATTTCACTAAAGACGATGGTTCTGACTCAGGATAATGACCGACCACCTCGAAATGTTTCATCAGGTGCTCCTTCAATCCTGAGAGATCAGCCCAAGCAAAAAAGTTGGAACTGAAGTTCAATTTGATTTTATCGCCATAGCGAAATGTGTCATCAACATGTCCGTAAATCATGGACGTCTGTCTTTAGTTATTTTTTATTATTCTAATAGAGAGTGTCTCTGAATCGAAAACAATTCCATCACGTTCAATGAATCTGGCAAGCGCACCCTGTTGTGCCAACTGTGTAGGAGTACCGATAGTCATTCCTGCCTCATGCGTCATCAACCAAATGGTATCAGCCAGTTGTAAAGCCAGTTCTACATCATGCGTAGAAAGGAAGATAGTCTTGTTTGCCTGACGACTGATAAGACTGAGCAACTGCAGCACTTCCACCTTACTGGGATAATCCAAGAAGGCTGTTGGCTCATCGAGGTAGATCACTGGTGTCTGTTGTGCCAAGGCTTTTGCTATCATAACCTTCTGACGTTCACCATCGCTCAGTGTATGTACCATCCTTTTAGAGAGCGATTCAATACCCACAAGGGCAATAGACTCATCAACAATCTGCAGGTCTTCTTTCGAATAGGTTCCCCAGAACCCAGTATAAGGAGACCGCCCAAGACTGACCAGTTCGCGTACCCTCATATTCCTGACATCAGGCTTTTCAGTCAGAACTACGCCAATCTTACGACTTAATTCCTTGTCAGACATTTCAGAGATCTCCCTACTTTGCAATCCGTTATCATCTGCAAACAGAATCTCTCCAGATGTCTTCGGCTGAAAGGCAGACAACGTGCGCAACAGTGTGGATTTACCAACACCATTAGCACCAAGTAAGCAAGTAAGCTCACCACTTCGGATTGCTCCGTTGATATGCTCTGCCACTACCCTAATACCATGTTTCGTGGTATAGCCGATGCCAAGATCCTTAAGTACTATTGTTTCAACATTCATCTTTGTGCTGCAAAAATACAACTTTTTTTTATTAGTCGTATCTTTTTATCAATATTTTTTTATCAAGACTCTTCAATTAAATGCGTGATGAGTATTTTTACACCTATCGCAATCAGAATCAGTCCACCTAAGAGTTCCGGTTTCAGACGATTGGCAATAGCTTTTCCAAAACGAGCGCCAAGTTTGGTACCAACAAGACTGAAACCAGATGAAACTACACCTATTATAATAATAGGAAGTATAAGTTGGGAGATTTCATTATAACCTGTACAAGCGAAGGAAATACCAATAGCCAAAGCATCAATACTTGTAGCTACAGCTAATAATAACTGTGTACGAAAGCGAAGTGGATTGAAAAAATGCTCTTCTTCATCAGAAAAAGACTCTCGAATCATATTACCACCTATCAATAATAATAAGGTGAAAGCAATCCAGTGATCAAACTCTTCTATACTTTCACGGAAAAAACTGATACCTAACCATCCAATAAAGGGCATTAATGCCTGAAAGAAACCAAAAAGCACAGACATTCTTGGGATATATCTCCTTTGCGTCAACACACCACTGACTATGGAGACTGCAAAACAGTCCATTGCTAAAGCTATAGCCAAAAATATGACGTCTAACAGATTCATACCTTATTTAATCTTGTTAATGCAAAATGCCAAATCACAATACCTCCAGTTACAGAGACATTCATAGAATGCTTGGTACCAAACTGAGGAATCTCCAGACAGCCGTCACTTGCATCTACTACTTCCTGATGCACACCTTTTACCTCATTACCTAAAACAACAGCATACCTCTTATCAGTCTGAGGTTTAAAATCCTGAAGCATCGTAGAACCATGCACCTGTTCGATGGCATAGACCTCATAGCCTTCAGCCTTTAATGCACTGACAGCTTCTAGCGCAGAAGGAAAATATTTCCAGTTTACACTATCCTCAGCACCTAAGGCAGTCTTATGAATCTCAGCCATTGGAGGTGTGGAAGTAATACCACACAGATAAACAGCCTCAATACGGAAAGCATCACCAGTACGGAATACACTACCCACATTATGCATCGAACGAACATCATCGAGTACCACAATTAATGGTAACTTATCCGCCTCTTTGAATTCCTCCACTGAGAGGCGCTGCATTTCTATCGTCCTTAGTTTCTTCATTATGGGTGCAAAGTTACGATTAAGTAACCAAACTACCAAATTATTAGTGTGGAAAAACTGTGGATAACTATGTGGAAAACGTAGTTGATAACTCACAAAATCCCTTCAGACAAGAATGACAAGGGGATATCCACAAGGTTATTCACGCGTTTTTCTGAAGATTTCCACAGTTTTTTGCCGAAAAAAAATATAAACTTATTATATTTGCACCAAAATTGGAAAATGTGGATAAACTATCTTAATGACTCATTATCAGAGAGAAAGAATCCACAGCAGGTATTGATAACCTGAAATTCTGAGTGTATAAACAATCTGCCAAGAAAAAGTGCAGAAAGTTATCAAGATATTCACGGCATATCATACTACTTATTTCTATTTTTAAAAAGAATAAAAAGAAAAAATAAATATATTGTGATGTTGAAAACAGAAGAATTGAAAGCTGAAATTCGTCGTATGTGTGATGAGAAAGGAGCTATTATCCTGGCTCACTACTATACGATAGGTGATATTCAGGATATTGCTGATTTCGTAGGTGATTCATTGGCATTGGCTCGTAAGGCTGCAGAGACAGATGCTAAAATCATGGTGATGTGTGGTGTTCACTTCATGGCAGAAACCTGTAAGTTGCTCTCTCCAGATAAGATGGTACTCTGTCCTGACTTGGAGGCAGGTTGTTCTTTAGCTGACAGTTGTAAGGCTGAAGATCTGAAGAAATTTAAGGAAGAGCATCCTGGTTATCAGGTTATCAGTTATGTCAATACCACAGCTGCTGTCAAAGCACTCACTGATGTGGTAGTTACCAGTGGTAATGCGAAAAAGGTAGTTGATCAGTTGCCAAAAGATGCTAAGTTGATCTTTGGTCCTGACTATAATCTTGGAAACTATATCAATGAGGTAACAGGTCGTGAGATGCTGCTTTGGAATGGTGGTTGTCATGTACATGAGCGTTTCTCAGTAGAAAAGATTATAGAACTGAAAGAGCGATATCCAGATGCAGTAGTGATGGCTCATTTGGAGTGTAAGGCTCCTGTATTAGCTGTTGCTGAGGTGAAAGGTTCTACTGCTACGATGCTGAATTATGCGCAGAAGAGTGATAAGAAGCAATTTATTGTAGCTACAGAGGCTGGAATCCTGCACGAGATGCAGCGAACTTGTCCTGATAAGGAATTTATCCCTGTACCTCCTGAAATCAGCGAGAGCGGCTTGGAATGTAGTTGTAATGAATGTAATTTCATGAAGTTGAATACACTCGAAAAGGTTTATAACTGTCTGAAGAATGAATCTCCGCAGATAGAGATTGATCCTGAGATAGCGAAAGATGCTGTGAAACCAATTTATAGAATGCTGGAGTTGAGTTAATCACTCCAGTATTTTTTTGCTACCATTAAGGGAAAAAATTGCTAGCATTAATGGTAGCAACTTTTTTAGTTAATTACGGCGATTTTGCAGACTGTTCCCTGATTGCCATCAGAGGTAGCTGTGATAACGAAATAAATACCACTTGCCACTCTCCTACCCTGACGATCATTTCCATCCCAAGTGAACATACCGCCATTACTGCGCCCTTGAGCTATCAGGGCACCATTGGATGAAGTGATCTTTACATCAGCATCATACGTGAGTCCTGTAACTGTAATGAGTCCTGTATAGTCGGGTGTCACAGGATTTGGATAAGCATAGACATTATCATCTGTCATCTCTTCAGAAGGTTCTGTAGCATCACCTTGATAAGAACAAAGGCCCTTATCTGTGAGGAAATAGATTTTACCTGTCTTCTGATTGATAGCTGTAGAATTGACGATGTTTGAGAGCAGATAAGAGTTATCTTCCTTGAAGTTTTCTATCTGTGTGATATTATCGGCACTCATCAGAAAGGCACCAGCACCATTAGTGGCAAACCACTTCCGATTACCACCATCAATGGCGATATGATTGATATAGACGTTATTCAACAGGTAGTCGGCATAGTTGGTACCATCGTTACGAGGCACCTTTACCTGATAGAAGGTTACCTTCTCCTGCCCTACTTCATCGCTCTTAATCATAAATGGTCCGATATTGGTTCCTACCCAGATATGATGTTCTCTATCATCACAGACACAATTCACAAAAGCAGGTGAGTATGAAAGACCATCCTGATTCACAAAGCTGTTGTATTTGATCAGCTCGTCTGCAGCGATGTTATAGCAGAATACAGACGGATCTATCCAAGAGGTATTTACGAACCAAAGGAGGCCCCTACTGTCGAATGACATACTTCTTAATCCGGAAAGTGTCACACCTGAAGGGTCGTTTAATAGTTCATGATAATAATCTTTCCATTCTTTATTCCTCGATAACTGAAGTATATTAACGCCTCGTGCCTGACTGTTCAGTACCCAGAGATTACCTTCCTTATCAAACTGGATACCATTGATGAGTACATAGTCATTGCCCAGTTCAGTACCTCTGTCGATAGCTGGTCTTAATGGACTGTTATCCTTATTATAATAAGCAGCTAACTGACCATCCTTAAACTCATATAGTCCACATCGTCCTCCAGCAAACACATGGGTTTCATCCAAAGGATCAACACTGACGCAATTGATGTCGAGATAAGGATAACCTGTAATCTCTGATAGATTATCCTGATAAATCGTCCAGTTGTTACCATCAAACACTTGAACTGTACCAGGATAATTATAATCGTTCATGCCTGAAAGGAAATAACCGCCAGTGGTATAAAGCTTTTCATTTAAGAATATCGATTCATAGAAATGATTGTATTTAGGTCCAATAGGACTGAGGGTTTCTACCACATGCCTATAAGTCTCTAAATCCTTATACTCATTATAGTCAGGCAGACTTGTGGGATATTCCGGGTTATTAGGTTGATAGGTACCACTGATTTCTGCCTTCTGCATATTCACTTTCACATAGCCGAAATCACAGTCGAGCCATACGTAGATATCATCTACTATCAGTCTGTTAACATTCTTACTCTCTGTCATAATCTTCGTATAGAGGGCAGAGATATTCGTGACATTTCCCTTGGTATCTATCAGATCGATGTTTGAATTCTGATAGACAGCAACCAGCTTTTGTACCTTTGGGTTCCATGCAATATGGGTGATATAAGTATCACTCAGACCTGAGACCTTATCATAAGGTGTGATACTCTCGTCATTCTGGTTATACTGATAGAGAGAGTTAGAAGCCAGCACAAAGAGTTGCTTATTAGCTGCTGCACAGATGTTCTGCAGCTCGTAATAAGCCAGATAGTTCTGCCAAGTGCCTACTTGGGCGTTTAAAGGTAAAAAGGTAAAAGGTAATAACCATTTTACCAATCTACTACTATTGAATAATTTACCTTTCATCCTTTTACCTTTTTACTCTTTTACTTTTTTACTTTTTTACTTTTTCAACAGATAGTCTGCAAGTTTCTGAACGGCTCTTGCCCTATGACTGATTTGATTTTTGACACCAACACCCAGTTCAGCAAATGTCTTGTCGTATCCATCAGGTTGGAAGATAGGATCATATCCAAACCCTTCACCACCTCGTTTTACTCGTGTTATTTCACCATTCACGATACCATCAAATGTTGTTACCTTTCCATCGATGATAAGAGCTATAACAGTGCGGAAACGAGCTTTGCGGTTATCTGTATTCTCAAGTTCAGCGAGCAGTTTCTTCATGTTAGCCTGAGAGTCGTGTCCTTCACCTCCAGCATATCTGGCACTATATACACCAGGTGCTCCTCCAAGGGCATCTACCTCCAGACCCGTATCATCAGCAAAGCAGTTCACGTGATATTTGTCGTATATCCACTGGGCCTTTATCAAGGCATTGTCTTTCAGTGTCTGTCCTTTCTCAGGAATATCGTCATTGCAACCTAATTCAGATAGCGACATGACCTCGAATTTGTTTCCAAGAATCTTCTTGACCTCAGTAAGTTTATTGAGGTTGTTGGTAGCAAATACAATCTTCATTTTCTTCTCTTCCTTTTTTATTTTCACTCGCATCTCATCGAATCCTTCACCATAGACACCAATGACACTCGACTGTGATACGAACGCATTAGGGTCAATCATCTTGATAAGACGGAAGATGTTCACACTCTCGTTCTTTTTTGCCAGAATACAGAGCACCTTCATTTGATGACCTGTGTACCATCCGTGTCCATCGAGAATGGTGACACCATGATTCATCTGGATGCCAATAGCGTTGGCTATCTCCTGCCATTTCTTGGAGAATATCATAAACTGTACAGACTGACGACGTGCGTTCATCACGTAGTCGAGTACATAATTCTCCATCGTCATCACGCAGAAGCCAAACATCACCTTATGGGCTCGTTCCATATAAGTACCAAACTGAGGAAAGAACATACAGGAGCCGATGATACAGAAGTCAGCAGCAATCAGTACATTACCTAATGACACATTAGGATGAAACTTATTCACTGAAGCAGCAATGATGTCAGTACCACCCGTAGAACCATTGTTCATAAACACAGTAGCCAGAGCGATACCTGTCAACACACAGCCTATGATCATCGACATGAAGTCTTGGCCTTCACCCATCAGTTTGAAAGGCAGACCATTCTCCTGTTTAGGAAGAATCTCCTGCGCAAACAACAGCATGAAGTAGAGTGTGAAGATGGCAAAGATCGTCTTCATCAGGAACTTCACACCCAGAATCTTCAGCGCCACCACCAACAATAGACCATTGATGATGATATAGGTGTTCTCCAGATGAAAGCCTGTGGCGTAGTAGATGATAGCCGAAAGACCAGTAACGCCTCCAGCAACAATCTGATAGGGCATCAGAAACACTGTGAAGGCGATGGTATAAATTAAGAGGCCAATGGCTATGAAGAGATAGTCTCTGGCCTCGTTGAGAATCATTTTGTGATTAATTGTCATCTTTATTTTTTCAGCACAATGTTCACCATACGCTTAGGGACGATGATAACCTTTGCTACCTGGAAACCTTCGAGGTACTTCTGGGAGCGCTCATCAGCCAAGACAGCATCCTGAATGGTCTGGTTGTCAGCATCAGCGGCAAACGCCATCTCGAAGCGGTTCTTTCCATTAAAGGCAATACCCAACTTCACCTGGCTCTCTACCAGATACTGCTCATCCCACTTGGGCCACTGGGCATCACAGACACTACCCTGCTCGCCCAACAATTCCCAAAGCTCTTCTGCGATATGAGGTGCAAACGGCGCGATGAGGATCACCAGCGTCTTCAGCAGTTCCTTGTTCTTGCACTTCTGCTGAGAGAGCTCGTTCACGCAGATCATGAAAGCAGAGATAGAGGTGTTGTAAGAGAACTGCTCAATATCCTGAGATACCTTCTTAATGAGCTTGTGAACACTCTTCAGATTATCAGCTGTTGCCTCACCCTCATCGAAGCCGTTCTGATAGAGGTTCCAGAACTTACGCAGGAAACGATGACAACCATCGATACCATTTGTATCCCAAGGCTTCGACTGTTCAACAGGACCCAGGAACATCTCGTAGAGACGCAGGGTGTCAGCACCATACTTCTCGACGATCATATCCGGATTCACCACGTTGAACATCGACTTCGACATCTTCTCAATCGCCCAACCACAGATGTATTTGCCATTCTCAAGGATGAACTCAGCATGTTCGTACTCGGGGCGCCAAGCCTTGAAGGCCTCGATGTCGAGCACATCAGCGCTGACGATGTTCACATCCACATGGATAGGTGTTACCTCCTTGTAGTTCTCCTTCAGGTTCAGACTCACGAACTTACCCTTGTCTGCGCCCTCGTCCTCGATACGATATACGAAGTTAGAGCGTCCCTGAATCATACCTTGATTCACGAGTTTCTTGAAGGGCTCGTCCTCACAAGAGTAGCCAGAGTCATAGAGGAACTTATTCCAGAAACGAGAGTAGATCAGGTGACCAGTAGCATGCTCAGTACCTCCTACATAGAGATCCACATTACGCCAGTATTCATCAGCTTCGCGACTCACGAGTGCTTTCTCGTTCTTAGGATCCATATAACGGAGATAGTAAGCTGAAGAACCAGCGAAACCAGGCATCGTGTTCAGCTCCAATGGGAAGACTGTCTTGTTGTCAATCTCATCCTTCGATACCACCTTGTCGAACTTTGTATCCCACGCCCACATCTTGGCACGTCCCAATGGGGGTTCACCTGTCTCCGTAGGCTGATACTTGTCGATCTCAGGCAACAACAAAGGCAGACACTCCTTTGGAATCATATAGGGCATATCGTCCTTGTAATACACAGGGAACGGCTCTCCCCAATAACGCTGACGAGAGAAGATGGCATCACGCAGACGATAGTTCACCTTCACACGACCTATACCTTGTTCTGTCACATATTTCTTGGTGGCAGCAATAGCCTCCTTCACAGTCAGACCATTGAGTGAGAACTTCGAGCTGGCAGAGTTACATACGATTCCCTCTTTGGCATCATAGCTCTCCTCGCTGACATCAGCACCCTCGATCAATGGGATGATGGGCAGGTTGAAGTGCTTGGCGAAGGCATAGTCACGAGAGTCGTGAGCAGGTACAGCCATAATGGCACCAGTACCATAGCCAGCCAACACATATTCTGAAATCCAGATGGGGATCTTCTCGTCTGTAAACGGATTGATGGCGTATGAGCCAGAGAACACACCCGTCACCTTGTGGTCCATCTGACGCTCTCTCTCCGTACGCTTCTTCACGTAGTCGAGATACTGGGCTACCTCTTCCTTCTGATCAGCAGTTGTGAGTTCAGCCACAAGGTCACTCTCAGGTGCCAGCACCATGAAGGTGACACCAAACATCGTATCGGCACGTGTGGTAAAGATGGTGAAGTGCTTGTCTGAATCAGCCACATTAAACTCTACCTCAGTACCCTCAGAGCGACCAATCCAGTTGCGCTGTGTCTCTTTCAGAGAGTCAGTCCAGTCGATCTCCTCCAGTCCATCGAGCAGACGCTGGGCATAAGCTGAAACACGCAGGCACCACTGGCGCATCTTCTTCTGCTCCACAGGATAGCCGCCACGCTCAGAGACACCATTAATCACCTCGTCGTTAGCCAGTACAGTTCCCAATGCAGGGCACCAGTTCACCATCGTTTCTGCCAGATAGGCGATACGGTAGTTCATCAGCACCTCCTGCTTCTTCTTCTCAGAGAAACCAGCCCAGTCGGAAGCTGTGAAGTGCAGCTCCTCAGTACCTAAGGCATTGCAGTTCTCTGTACCCATCAGCTCGAAGTGCTCAATCAGTTTGATAGTTGGCTGAGCTTTATGTGAAGAGGTGGAATAGTAGCTCTTGAACATACGCTGGAAGGCCCACTGGGTCCATTTGTAGTAGATAGGGTCGCACGTGCGCACCTCGCGCTCCCAATCGAATGAGAAGCCGATCTTGTCGAGCTGCTCACGATAGCGGTCGATATTAGCGAAGGTGGTTTTCTCAGGATGCTGACCTGTCTGGATAGCATACTGCTCTGCAGGCAGACCATAGGCATCATAGCCCATCGGGTTCAGCACGTTGAAGCCCTGCAGACGCTTATAGCGGGCATAGATATCTGAGGCGATATAACCCAGAGGATGACCCACGTGCAAGCCTGCCCCAGAGGGGTAAGGGAACATATTCAGTACGTAGAATTTCTTCTTGTTCTTGTCCTCAACCACGCGATAGGTTCCATTATCCACCCATCGCTTCTGCCATTTCTGTTCGATTTCTCTGAAATTGTAATCCATTGTATTTTTGTTTTTTTATTGTTTCCGTACATTATTATGGGCTGCAAAGATACGAATTAGTGGGGAAAAATCCAAATTATTTAAGGAATAATTCATTATTTCGCCACTTGCGATACTTCAGCCGATAATAGAGCAGCATCAACAAGCCTATACCTAAAGGTATCAGCAAAAACAGGATAAACACCACGAAAAAGGCAGCACCAATATTCACGCCGATATGACCTCGTGGCTTAAATTCCGGTTTTTCAAGGTGTAAGGAGTCGGCTTCATAAGCTTTCAGTGCCTCCTCGTATTCTATCTGTGAGGCAGCGAATTCCTGACGACTCTTGTCCATCTGCTGTTCACTATCGACAATCATCCATACGAAGAAAGCAATCAGCAACGCACTGACAATCGTCAGCATACAACCAGACCATTTCCAGCATCCGTTAGGTTTCTTCATTGGAATATATGGATCATTCATCATAAAAAAGCTTTTTTGTTTGCAAAGATACAATATTATTTGTAAATTTGCAACTTGATATTAAACATTTATCAGTATGAAGAAACCTCATTGGCTTGAGAAAGAGAATCTCTATAAAATCATGTTCGAGTCGGAACATCCGGCAGGTCGTATCTTTGATCTCACTTTGATGACAGCCATCTCGCTGAGTATTATCATCTCGTTTGTCGAGACGATTCCCTCGTTGGCACATACCTTTAAGTTTGCGCTGGAGATACTCGAATATCTGCTCACCTTCTTCTTTACGGTTGAGTACATCGCAAGAGTGTATTGTTCCCCTCGTCCTCGCGATTATGTGCTGAGTTTCTTTGGTATCATCGACCTGTTATCTACGTTACCGCCTTATCTCTCCTATTTCCTGCCAAACGCAAGATATATGATTCTGCTACGTTCGATACGATTCATCCGTATCTTCCGTATCTTCAAGCTGTTCAGCTTCATCAATGAGGGCTACATACTGATGCACTCGCTTCAGAAGAGTCTCACCAAGATTTCCGTTTATTTCTTGTTCGTGCTGATACTCGACATCTGCTTGGGTACGCTGATGTTTATGGTAGAAAGTGGCGAGTCTAACACCCAGTTCACTGATCTGGCAACCTCAGTCTATTGGGCTATTGTGACGATGACGACTGTAGGCTATGGTGACATCACGCCTGTTACGGCAATAGGTCGCCTGCTATCAGCATTCGTCATGTTGTTGGGTTACACCATCATAGCTGTACCTACTGGTATCGTAACGGCAAACATCATCGATGAGACGAAGGAAAAGCCAAAGGATGGACACTGTCCCCGTTGCGATGGTCTAGTACGCGATGAAGACCACTATTGCTCTCACTGCGGTGAAAAGTTGTAATTATCCGATATACTTCATGATAAGATCTACAATCTGGTCTTCTGTCTTGCCATCCGCATTGATGACGAGATCATAGTTGCGAGTATCATAACGTGAGGTCTTGGCATACTTGCTGACATAGTTCTCGCGCATTTGATCCACCTTTTCGATAGTCTTGCGAGCTTCTGCCTCAGATATATTCTGCTTGCGCATAACACGCTCCAAACGGAAAGGCATAGAGGCTTGAATCAGAATGCTCAGGTGGTTGGGGTGCTTGCGGAATACAAAGAATCCACTACGGCCTGCTATAACACATGACTCATCTTCAGCGATGGCATTCAGAATCTCTGTTTCAGCCTTAAAGACTTCGTCGGTATCCAGCAGTTCAGGTTCGGCACCTGGTTTTGGAATGTAATAGTTTACTAAACTTGCTCCACTGCTCATCTGTCGCTTGAAGTCAGCCCACCAGCCCTGCTTGCGACCTTTCAGCTTCTCTATCTCTTCAACAGTGAGTCTATATTTTTCCTCCAGTCCTTTGATTACAACTTTGTCATAGAACTCTACGTCTAATCTCTCAGCTAACTTTTGGCCAACGGTACGACCTCCACTACCTAACTCGCGATTAATAGTAATCACAAACTTTTCGCTTTTTTTCATAATCTCAATTATTTAAATAATATGTCCAATATTCCTTGTTGGCATAATTCACCGAGTGCAAATATAGTGAATATTATCGAAGTTGCAAAATATTTATTTAAAAAAGTGATAATTTTATCTTTCGTTGTATAAATAATCGCTAAATAGTATGAAATCATTTGGAGAGAATGACGGGGTTGCTTATTTTTGCAAACGATATCAATGCGATTGTTTTGCAGATGTTAAGAATACGGCTTTTTCTGTTGTTGCTGATGGCTGGTATGCTTCAGGGGTTTGCACAGAGACGACTGGTGGTTGTTGATGTGGAGACAATGATACCTGTTGTTGGTGCCAATGTAATCAGTAAGGATGGAAATTGCACGACAGACTCCTTAGGATATTTCAGCGTGTCAGACAGTTGTAAGACCCTTTCTTTCTCACATGTCAACTATGAGAGTCGTCTGGTGAATCTCAACGAAGTACGCGATACAGTCTATATGATTTCCAAGTTGCTGAATATCAAAGAGGTAATAGTCTTCGGGCATGGTAAGCGCGAGGAGTTGCCTGATGCCTTGAAGAAGCAACTTGAGAAGGAAAAAGAAAATGCGAAGTTGGCTGCTATTGATCCCAGTAGTGGCAATCTGCTGAGTCTGTTGGGCTATCTGATACCCAAGAAGTGGCGTAAGAATACAAAGGAAGCACGTCGCAAACGCTTGCAGCAGATTTTGGAGAATTATTAAGTAAATCCAAAAATAGACGCAAAAATTTGGTGGTTCAGGAAATTGTTCCTACCTTTGCACATTATGAAACAGATTCTTACATCACTCCTCATGGCAATAGCCATGATTTTTGTAGGGACAACAACAGCAAAAGCTGATATGTCCAACGAAGAAGCAGGCCAGTATGTCCTGAAGTGTGGTAACGTGTCGATGACTGTCGACGCAGCGAAAGGTGGCAAGATCCTGTCCTTTAAATACGGCGATCAGGAAGTCATCTCGCAACTGAAGTGGCCAGAGTCTTTTGGCAGTACCTTCTGGACCAGTCCTCAGAAAGAATGGTACTGGCCTCCTGTGCCTGAGTACGACAAGAAGCCTTATGCCGTAGAGGAAAATGATGGCGTGCTGACAATGACGAGTGAGGTGAATGACAAGCTGAAATACAAGATCCGCAAGGCCTTTAAGACTGATGAACAGAATCAGGCGATAGTTGTCACCTACTCTATCATCAACGTAAGCGACGAGACTCGAAAGGTGGCACCTTGGGAGATTACACGTGTGCAGAACGAAGGTGGAATTATCTTCTTCGAAGCCCCAGCAGACAGCATCTGGCCAGCTGGTCTGATGAACTTCAAGGACGCCAATGGCATCTCTTGTTATGAGCCTGACGAAGCCAACGATAATCGAAAGGTGAATGCCGACGGAAAGGGTTGGCTGGCCTACTTGAATAAAGAGAAAGGTCTGCTGCTGGTAAAACAGTTTGAGGACCTTGTTGCAGGTCAGCCTGCACCCGATGAGGCAGAGATCCAGGTGTATGTCAACAGAGGAAAGACCTATATCGAACTGGAGAGTCAGGGTGCCTATACAACCTTGCAGCCAGGTGAGGAGTTGAATTGGACTGTACGCTGGTATCTGCAGCCCTCTACCCCAGCCTCTTCTGACGCCTTAGTGCAGCAAGTGAAGAACATGATAAAGACTGACAAGTAATGGCGAAAAAAGAGGGGAAAGAGCTGACCCCGATGATGAAGCAGTTCTTCGATCTGAAAGCGAAACATCCTGACGCAGTGATGCTGTTCAGATGTGGCGATTTCTACGAGACCTATTGCGAAGATGCCATTACTGCTGCGAAGATATTAGGTATCACACTCACCCATCGTAATAATGGTGCTGGAGTGAAAGGCGACGAGATGGCCGGCTTCCCTCATCATGCGCTTGATACCTATCTCCCCAAGCTCATCCGTGCTGGTAAGCGTGTGGCTATCTGTGATCAACTTGAAGATCCCAAACTTACGAAGAAGCTTGTAAAAAGAGGCATTACAGAACTGGTGACACCTGGTGTGGCTCTTTCAGATAATGTGCTGAACTATAAGGAAAACAACTTCCTGGCAGCTGTGCATTTTGGTAAGGGTTCCTTTGGTGTGGCCTTCCTCGATATCTCTACAGGTGAGTTTCTGACAGGTGAAGGTACACAAGACTATGTGGAAAAGCTTCTAGGTAATTTCTCGCCAAAGGAGATTCTGCATGACAGAACGAAGAAACAGGAGTTTGAGCGTAACTTTGGTACAAAATACTTTACTTTCCAACTCGATGACTGGGTGTTTACAGAGCAGACTTCCAAACAGAAGCTGTTGCGCCACTTCAATGTGAAGAACCTGAAGGGTTTTGGTGTGGATCATCTGCAGAATGGCGTGATTGCCGCAGGTGCTATCCTACAGTATCTCGAACAGACTCAGCATACACAGATAGGTCATATCACCTCAATCTCTCGCATCGAAGAAGATAAATATGTCCGTCTCGATAAATTCACAATCCGTAGTCTAGAACTCGTTCATCCGATGCAGGATGACGGAAAGTCGCTGCTCGATGTGATCGATAAGACGGTAAGTCCGATGGGAGGCCGATTACTGCGCCGTTGGCTGGTATTTCCGCTGAAGGATGAGAAGCCTATCAACTCTCGTCTGGATATTGTGGATTACTACTATCGTGAGCCAGAGTTCAGAGAGTGTATCGATGATCAGTTGCATCGTATCGGCGATTTGGAACGTATCATATCAAAGGCTGCTGTGGGTCGTGTTTCACCTCGTGAAGTAGTTCAGTTGAAGGTTGCCCTGCAGGCGATCCAACCCATCAAGACAGCTTGTCTTTATGCGAAGAACGAGGCCTTGAATCGGGTAGGGGAGCAGCTGAATCTCTGTGAGTCGCTCAGAGACAGGATAGAGAAGGAGATACAGAACGATCCGCCTCAGTTGGTGGCTAAGGGAGGTGTGATAAAGGATGGTGTGAATGCGGAGCTTGACGAGTTAAGGAGCATCGCCTATTCAGGTAAAGACTATCTTCTGAAGATTCAGGAACGCGAGGCAGCTGAGACAGGTATCAGTTCACTGAAAATCGGCTATAACAACGTGTTTGGCTACTATCTGGAGGTGCGCAACACCTATAAGGAACTGGTGCCGCCAGAGTGGGTGCGCAAGCAGACGTTGGCTCAGGCAGAGCGCTATATCACACAGGAGTTGAAAGAGTACGAGGAGAAGATCTTAGGCGCTGAGGATAAGATCCTGAGTCTTGAAGCCAAGCTCTTCAACGATCTGGTGCTCTCGATGCAGGAGTTTATCCCTCAGATTCAGATCAATGCGAACATTATCGCTCGTCTCGACTGTCTGTTGAGCTTTGCAAAGACAGCTGAGGAAAATAAGTATATCCGTCCTGTGATCGATTCTTCAGAGACTATCGACATCAAACAAGGTCGCCACCCTGTAATCGAACAGGAGCTGCCCCTTGGAGAGAAATATGTGCCTAATGATATCCTGCTTGACAATGAGCGCCAGCAGATCATTATCATTACTGGTCCGAATATGGCTGGAAAATCGGCGCTGTTGCGTCAAACAGCGTTGATAGTACTGTTGGCGCAGATAGGTTGTTTCGTGCCCGCAGAGTCAGCGAGAATCGGTCTGGTGGACAAGATATTCACCAGGGTAGGGGCCTCAGATAACATTTCCTTGGGAGAATCTACCTTTATGGTGGAGATGACGGAGGCTTCGAATATCCTGAATAATGTCGAGGCACGAGTACCTATGATGGTATCTCGATAGCCTGGGCGATAGTGGAGTATCTGCACGAGAATGCCAAAGGGCATCCCAGAACGCTCTTTGCGACGCACTATCACGAGCTGAACGAGATGGAGAAGAACTTCCCGCGCATCAAGAACTATAATGTCTCAGTAAAAGAGGTGGATGGTAAGGTGATCTTCCTGCGTAAACTCGAAAAGGGTGGGAGTGAGCACTCTTTTGGTATCCATGTGGCAGAGATAGCTGGTATGCCTCGTAGCATCGTGAAGCGTGCTAACGTGATTTTAAAGCAGCTGGAGGCTGATAATGCCTCTGTAGGTACCGTTGGCAAGCCCACCGCAGAGATTGCCGCCTCTCGTGAAGGTATGCAGCTTTCGTTCTTCCAGTTGGATGATCCTGTGCTTTGTCAGGTGCGTGATGAGATCTTAGGTATCGATGTGAATAATCTAACACCTCTTGAGGCGCTTAATAAGCTTAATGATATTAAGAAGATAGTATCTGGTAAATAGTAAATTCAGTGAATTTGGTCACCAATTTCAGTGAATTTACTGACCAAATTCACTGAATTTACTTTCAAACACGATATTATTCTGTTTTCTTCTTGGCTCTTATCATACAATAAACACCAAGCACGACAAAAGGAATCGAAAGGATCTGTCCCATATCGAGTGGGAGAGAGGCTTCGAAGGCTTCCTGCACCTCCTTGGTATATTCTATGAAGAAGCGGAAGGTGAAGATATACGTCAGACAGAAGCCGAAGTACCAGCCTGTGCCAATCTTCTCTGGCATCTTTTTATGCAGCACCCACATGATACAGAAAAGGATGGCGTAGGCGATGGCCTCGTAAAGCTGTCCTGGATGTCTTGGCACTGCATCCACACGCTCGAAGATAAAGGCCCAGGGTACATCCGTAATCTTGCCGATGATCTCTGAGTTCATCAGGTTACCCAGACGGATAAAACAAGCCGTAGTACCTGTGGCGATGGCGATATTATCGAGTACTGTCCAGATGCTCAGTTTGGTCTTGCGGACATAGAGCCAAAGGGCAATCATCAAGCCCAAGGTACCACCATGCGAGGCAAGTCCGGCATAGCCTGTAACCTTCCAACCTCCATCAGCAAGGAACCGTATTGGCAGAAACATCTCAACGAACCCTTTTCCTGAAGTGAGGAAATAATCAGGCTCATAGAAGATGCAATGCCCAAGGCGAGCACCAATCAGGATACCCAGGAAGCAGTAGATGAAGAGGGGATCGAAAAGCTCATCTTTGATCTTCTGCTCCTTATAAAGACGCTGCACCACCAAATAAGCCAGCGCCAGACCAATGATCCACATCAGTCCATACCAGCGCACAGCGATAGGTCCTAGACGGAACGCCTCCAGATCAGGTTGCCAAACGATATAGTTCAGTAATTCTGTCATCATACGTTGAATCTAAAGTGTATGATATCACCATCCTGCACTACATAGTCCTTACCTTCTACAGCCAGTTTACCAGCCTCACGGACAGCTGCCTCAGAGCCATACTGCAGATAGTCGTCATACTTGATCACCTCAGCACGGATAAAGCCTTTCTCAAAGTCTGTGTGGATGACACCAGCGCACTGAGGTGCCTTCCAACCTTTCTTATAGGTCCAGGCCTTGACTTCCATCTCTCCAGCAGTGATGAAAGTCTCAAGGTTCAGCAGGGCATAGGCTTTCTTGATCAGACGATTCACGCCACTCTCCTCAAGACCCAGTTCTTCGAGGAACATCTGCTTGTCCTCGTAGCTCTCGAGTTCTGCGATATCCTCTTCTGTCTTGGCAGCGATAATCATCGCCTCTGCACCTTCTTCTTTGGCGAGTGCCTCTACTTTCTTGGTGAAGTCATTACCTGATTTAGCATCAGCCTCACCCACATTGCAGACATAAAGCACAGGCTTTGAAGTCAGCAGGAAGAGGTTCTTGGCGCAATCCTGTTCTTCCTTACTCTCGAACTCCACGATACGGGCGTTCTTACCCTGTTCCAACACCTCTTTATAAGCATGCAACACAGTCACCTCCACCTTCGCATCCTTATTACCAGCGGCAGCAGCCTTCTCTGTCTTTGCCAGACGACTCTCGATGGTCTCAAGGTCCTTCAGCTGCAGCTCTGTATCGATGATTTCCTTATCGCGGATGGGATCGATGGTACCATCCACGTGGGTGATATTCTCATCCTCGAAGCAACGGAGTACGTGGATGATCGCATCCGTCTCACGGATATTTCCAAGGAACTTGTTTCCCAAACCTTCGCCCTTTGAAGCGCCTTTCACAAGGCCTGCGATATCTACAATCTCACAAGTAGCGGGCACGATACGACCTGGGTGCACGATCTCTGCGAGTTTGGTAAGACGCTCATCAGGAACAGTGATGACACCTACATTCGGTTCGATGGTGCAGAAAGGAAAGTTTGCTGCCTGAGCCTTAGCACTCGACAGACAATTAAACAATGTGGACTTTCCCACGTTAGGGAGTCCCACAATACCACATTTTAATGCCATTTTCTTCTATAAACGTTTATTTCGGCTGCAAAGGTAGTGCAAAAAGCGCGAAATACAAAATATATTAGGATATTTTGCTTATCTTTGCACCCAAGAATAACCAAATGAT
>CADCFA010000030.1 GCA_902800595.1 uncultured Prevotellaceae bacterium
TTATTTTTTGCTCTAATTCTTAGAATTTATTCCCAACGTGGGAATAATTGATTCCCAGGCTGGGAATATTTCATTCCCAACGTGGGAACAATCTAAGCCCTATTTCTTCTTTTTCGTAGAGATGTGAAGCGTCTTAGTGGTCTTGTTGGAAGTAGCCTTCGCAGAAGATGACTTCGTGCTTGTAGAAGCAGAAGTGCCCTTGTAATACTTCAGTGCCTCAGGCATCCAACCCTGAATCTGCTTGATACGAGTAGCATCTGAGGGGTGATCACTCAAGAACTCCGACCTCTGATTATTCGAAGCTGCTGCCATACGCTGCCAGAAGCTTACTGCTACCTGAGGATCATAACCAGCCATTGCTGCAAAGATCAGTCCCATATGATCGGCCTCGCTCTCGTGACTACGTGAATAGCTGAGATTCTTGAAGTTAAAGCCCTGAGCTGCAATAGCTTGAATAATAGAAGAGGTATTTGAACCAACACCTATACCACCCAGAACAGCTGCACCAACCTGCATGCCATACTGCTGCTTGATCTTCGTGCTCATCTGCTCTGCAGAGTGACGGGCCACAGCGTGGGCGATCTCATGTCCGAGCACAATAGCCAGCGAAGCCTCGTCCTGCGTAAGTGGCAGGATGCCTTCATACACACAAATGAGTCCACCAGGCATACACCAGGCATTAGCCTCCTTGTTCTGCACCAGGTTGAAAGTCCACTTGAAGTTCTGTACGTCAGCAGCCATACCGTTGGCGTTCAGATAGTTAGTAACAGCCGTAGCCAGATTCTGCCCCACCCGCTTCACCATTGCGGTATTAGCTGCGTTGGTAGAAAGCTTGGCTGTTTTCATAAACTCCTGATACTGCTGAGTGGAGAGACTGAGCACATCGCCATCGCTCACCATCAGACTTTGCTGGCGCCCAGTGATGGGCACTGTTTTCGTTGTGCCGCAACTGACCATCAGAACGGCAACAAGTGACAAAAGAATAACTTTTAAATTTCTCATATTCGTTTCGATTATTAATTCTGAGTGCAAAATAAGCAAAAAAAACTGAGACTTGCAAATTTTAGGCATAAAAATAGAGGCACCCCTTGCGGAATGCCTCCTGCTTTTAACTACTAATAATTACACGTTTCCCTTGTTTTCTTACTTGTTAAGACCACGATTGTTGAGCGTAGTGTTCAGCAGCGTCAGATAAGTACGATACTGCTTGTCGTTCAACACGTAGCGCATCCACTTCACGTCGTTGTCGATAGCACGCTCTACCAGAGCCTTACGATCGCTGTTGGCGTACTGAGCAGCAAACATCAGCTCAGAAGCGAATGTGTGGTGAATGTCAGCAACGGCCTCCTTCTGGTCGTTTGCCAAATCGAGAGCTGCATAGAGCTTATCCATATTGATGTTCAGCTCGTAAGCCTCGACATTATTGGCTTTTTCACCTTCTGCGAATGCGGTTGTCATACTCAGCATTGCAACTAATGTCAAAATCATCTTTTTCATCTTTTTACCCTTTCTTTTCTTTACTCAGAGCGGTGTGTCATTTCGCTCCTACTTTAATAATGTTATCCTGTCTTTTGACGATGCAAAGGTACGACGATTTTTGATACCTCACAACGTTTTTGGGGAATTGTGTGCGATAACAGACGTTTTGTTGACGAAGGTCAAATAATCGCAGAAAAGCAGAAAATTTAAGTTTTTCGCCTTAAAATAGTGCGTTATGGATTAAAATTCGTAATTTTGCAGCGCAAATTAAACATTATATATAAATAAGGTATGGACAAACCACAAAACAAGTTTTTATCAGTAGTATATCAGTTGTATAGTGTAGCTGAGAATGGCGAGAAGCATTTGGAAGAGCAGACTGGCGATGAGCATCCGTTTGAGTTTATCACCGGATTCGGCATCTCACTCGACAAATTCGAGCAGGAGGTAAGCGGTCTGGAGAAGGGCACCCACTTCGACTTCACCCTTCAGCCAGAAGATGCTTTTGGCGAATATGTGCCAGAAGGCAAGCACAAGGTGGATCGTGAGATCTTTATGATCAATGGTCATTTCGATCACGAGAATATCTTTGAAGGCGCCACCATCACCCTGATGGACAATGAGGATCATCAGTTTATGGCAAAGGTAGTGAAGGTTGAGGAGGATGGTGTAACCGTTGACACCAACCACCCATTGGCAGGTAAGCTGCTGAACTTCACAGGCAGCGTGATTGAGAACCGCGCTGCTACAGAAGAAGAGGTACAGCATCTGATCAAGCATCTGACAGGTGGTTGTGGACATCATTGCGGTGGCTGTAACCACGAGGGATGTGAACATGAGGACTGCGGACACGATCACGAAGGTGATTGCGGCTGCGGACACTGTCACTAATCAAATCATCAATAACCCATAAGCCCCCACCCAACATGACACGTAACACATTTGGAAACTTATTCACGCTGACCACCTTCGGAGAAAGTCATGGAGAAGCCGTAGGCGGAGTGATCGACGGTATGCCTGCAGGCATCGATATCGATCAGGATTTCATCCAGCAGGAGCTGAACCGCAGGCGTCCAGGCCAAAGCAACATTACCACGTCGAGGCAGGAAGCAGATAAGGTGGAGTTGCTTAGCGGCGTGTTCGAGGGCAAATCGACAGGATGCCCCATCGGATTCATTGTCAGGAACACCAATCAGCGCTCTAAGGACTATGAGAATCTCAAGAGTCTGTTCCGTCCCTCTCATGCCGACTTCACCTATGATCAGAAATACGGCGTGAGAGATTATCGGGGTGGCGGACGTTCCTCTGCCCGTATCACCATCAGTCGCTGTGTGGGTGGGGCATTGGCAAAACTCGCCCTTAAGCAGTTGGGAATCAGCGTACAGGCCTATACCTCGCAGGTTGGTACGATAGCCCTGAATCGTGACTATCGCCTCTACAACCTGGATCAGACAGAAAGCAATGCTGTGCGTTGTCCTGATCCCGAGAAGGCACAAGAAATGGAAGCCCTAATCACCCAGATCAAGAAAGAGGGTGACACCATCGGCGGAGTGATCACCTGCGTTGTCAAGGGCTGCCCCGTGGGCCTTGGAGAACCAGAATTTGGTAAGCTCCATGCAGCCTTAGGCGGAGCAATGCTAAGCATCAATGCCGCGAAGGGCTTTGAGTATGGTGAGGGGTTCGAGGGTGTGACAGCACGCGGATCGGAACAGAACGATATATTCCAGAACATCAATGGGCAGATCACCACCAAGACGAATTATAGTGGTGGTATTCAGGGTGGTATCTCCAACGGACAGGATATCTATTTCCGTGTGGCTTTCAAGCCAGTAGCCACCATTCTGATGGATCAGGAAACAGTGGATAAGGAAGGAAATCCAACGCTCTTCAAGACAAGTGGTCGTCATGATCCATGTGTTTTGCCAAGAGCCGTTCCCATCGTTGAAGCTATGGCTGCTATGACGATTTTGGATTTTACACTGTTAAAAAACAGCGGAAATCGGTAACAATTGTACATGGACCATTAAAAAAACTACGATTTTCTTGGATAAATCCAAAATAAATCGTATCTTTGCAGAGCATTTAGGGGTTTGTGAAAATCCTAACATGCTTTAGTTAAGTCTAGTTTAGTTTTTGTGTTGGTTGGGGGCTGCCAGTTGGTAGCCCCCAAATTTTTGCTCAAAAAAAGGTGTGATCAATCGATCACACCAATGATATCTTCTACAGACTGACACCCATGGGCATCGAGCCAGTCATCAATACCATCCCTCACCTTGATACTAATGGCAGGATCAAGGAAGTTGGCTGTTCCTATCTCGATAGCCGTTGCTCCAGCCATCAAGAACTCTATGGCATCCTTCGCACTGGAAATGCCGCCTAAGCCTACAACTGGAATACCTACAGCCTTAGCCACCTGCCACACCATACGGACAGCTACAGGCTTTACAGCAGGGCCACTCAGTCCACCAGTACGGATACTGAGCAAAGGCTTGCGTTTCTCAATATCAATAGCCATACCCATCAACGTATTGATGAGTGAGACAGCATCAGCTCCCTCAGCCTCCACAGCTCGGGCTATCTCTGTGATATCAGTCACATTGGGCGAGAGCTTTACAATCAATGTCTTATGATAACGCTGACGCACGGCTTTTACCACACTGGCAGCACCAGCACAGGTGACACCAAAGGCCATACCCCCATCCTTCACATTAGGACAGGAGATATTCAGTTCGATAGCTGGAATATGCTCCAAAGTATCGATACGGGCTGCACACTCAGCATAATCCTCTGGAGAAGAACCGCTTACATTCACAATCATATTGGTATCGATATCCTTAATCTGAGGGTAGATATGCGAACAGAAATAATCGACACCCTTATTCTGCAGACCTACACAGTTCAGCATCCCTTGCGCCGTTTCTGCCATACGGGGGTAGTCGTTGCCCTCACGAGGTTTCAAGGTGGTTCCCTTTACAATAATGCCACCGATACCGTCAAGGGGCATAAAATCAGCAAATTCGAGCCCATAGCCAAAGGTGCCGGAAGCCGTCATCACAGGGTTTTTAAGCTGCAGATCTCCTATTTTTACATTTAGCTTTGCCATAACAGTCGATTGATATTAAATACAGGTCCTTCCTTACATACACATAAATTGCCCTCTGTTGTCTTCTCAACGCAACAAAGACAGGCTCCCAAGCCGCATGCCATGAGATTCTCAAGTGACACCTCACAATCGATGTCTTTTTCACGCGCCAGACGGGCTACTGCCTTCATCATCGGCGTGGGACCACAGGTGGAGATACGAGAGAACTGCTCCTGCTGGAGTATAGAATGGTTCGTTACAAAGCCTTCTTCACCTGCAGAACCATCTTCTGTGGTTACATACACACGCCCAAACTTCTTAAATTCGTCAAGCATCAGCAGATCCTCATGCGTACGAGCTCCTAATAAGAATGTAGGCTCTATGCCCTGCTCTCGCATCTGAGCCCCCATATAGAGCAAAGGAGCTACACCTACACCACCACCAACAAGTAGCACTTTCTGTCCGGAAACAGCTGGTGTAAAGCCATTACCAAGAGGTAACACGCAGTTCAGGACAGCGCCAGGCTGGAGTGTAGCCAGCGCACGCGTGCCGTCACCAACAGTCGCTACCAGGAGCCAAAGCTGATTATTAGCACGATCCACATAATTTATTGAAATAGGACGGCGCAGAAAGGTTGAGGGGGAACTGTCAACGCGTACCTCCACAAACTGTCCTGGCAACATCTCAGGGAGAGGCTTTATATCTGTTAAGCGAATCAACACATAACGTGCATGAATACGCTCAACAGATACAACCGTCAGGTCTAAAACATACTTCTTCATAAGTTATTCTTCGCAAAATGATGGTGCAAAGATACAACTTTTTATCGAAACAGCCAAACTATTTTTTCATGGGAACAAAAGTATCCCAAGTCTGATCATCGTAGAAAACACGTATCTCAATAACCTTTCTTTGTGGTTTGTCAAGTATTTTAACCTCTTCTCGGATAGGTTCTAGTCGTGAATTTTTGATAGAAGCATGATTTTGAACCATCTGACCCACATTTTGAGGGGTATCAATGGGATTCTGTTCAAAATCAAGCATCGGTGACTGATCAAAAATACCTCTCTCTGAGACAGGTTGGTCTGACTGAGGATTTGCTACCTGATTAAGATACATATCACCAGATCCGAACATCAACCAGTCGATGCTAATGTTAGGAATTTTCTTTTTGAGCGCCTCAACCACGTTCAGAGTGGGTCGAGTTCTACCATTAAAAATACTACTAAGAGTAGCAGGTGCCAACCCGATGTAGTCGGCAAACACCTGTTGAGTCATGTGCTGAGACTCCATTACTTGTCTAATTCGATCCTTCATTGCTCCTAATGATGACTAAATAGGGCCAAAATGCCCATTTTTCTTTCAGTTTACAAAGGTAAAGCAAATTTTTGGAATAAACAAGAAATGAAGAGAGAATTTAGTTTTTTAAACTTTTAATTTATATTTTTATCTTTGTAAATGTATAGATATAAAGCCGAAGAATATAGCTTTAAAATTACGAATCTAAATTCAGACAAATAAAGTATTACAAAGCATTTATTGAGTATGATTTGATAACAAACTGGCTTTTAATGAGGTAATTATGGAAATCTGTATCATAATCGGCATATATGCAAAACCCAGCTCCGTAAACAGTAAGAATTATAAAAGAGAATTGTAGCAAACTTATATAACTAATTGATTTACAATAGATTATACAGATAAACAACTTGTGTATATTGTTTAGTTTTAAATTGCAAAACTAAATATTTAGATATACGAATCATAAATTAAAACTCTCAATTTTAGAAATCAATCTTCATGTTTTTATTTTAGAATTATAAATTTTGCCTTTACAATGCCTGTATTTACAAACGCAAATACACAATTTTAAATACTAATAAATGCAAAAGCTAAATTTTGGGGTAGTCAACAGGTGAAAATGGGTCATTTTTCGCAGATTCTGGACAACGGGAAAGGAAGTTAAAAAAACGCGAGTTTTGAAGGGGTAAAAAACGCCTAAATCCCCTCTCCCATCAGGCATTTTGAGCAAAAAAAAGCGCTTCTGAAAAGCGCAATTTTAGATAATTCTAGAGTTTGAAAATCGTGATTTTAAAAAAGTGCAGCAAAAAATGAGCTAATAATTAGTGCAAAATGTAAAAGATTATCTCCTTCATTAACTCACCTGGAGGCGTATTTGGATTATCCAGTCCCTTACTTTTTGCATCAATCTCACGGAGCTTCGAAATGATCTGCATCACTTTCATACCAGAGTAGTTTCTCATTCCTGTCATGTAATCCTTCGCTGCCCATGATTTTATCTCCAACCACTCCGCTACCCTCTCCTGACTTTTGTTGTCTGGTGCATAGTAAGCTATCATCAAATTTTGGAAATAATTAAAAAGCAAAGGTAAAAATGAATAAATACTGCCCGCTTTGGGATTATCATCGAAATATTTGATGATTTGATTAGCCTTAAACACGTTTCTATGTACGATTGCATTGACCAATTCGTAGCCATTAAACTCCTTACTGACCCCTATTTGGTCTTCTACCACCTGTGGCGTCACCTTCTTCTGGTCCTCCGGGAGTGCCATAATCAACTTATTCAGCTCACCAGTCAGTCTGCTGAGATCAGAACCGATATTATCGGCTATCATCTGCGTTGATTTATGGTCAATACTCACCTCGTGGCGCTTCAGATATCCCTCAATAAAGGCTGGAAGATCGCGTTCGTACAGCTTTTTGCTCTCAAACAGGATGCCGGCACTTTGGATAGCCTTCACATATTCACGTTTTCTGCCATCTACCTTGCCGTTTTTATGGCACATTACAAGGATTGTAGAGGGCATTGGCGACTTGAAATACTTCTCCAGCGGCTCTGTCTGCTTTACGTTCTGAGCCTCTTTCACTATCAGTACCTGATATTCTGCCATCATGGGATAACGGCGAGCCGTATCGGCTATCTGCGCAGCTGTCACATCAGATCCAAAGAGGATCGACTGGTTGAAATCACGCTCCTCAGGCTGCAGAACATGCTCTGCAATATAGTCGGCTATACGGTCGATATAATAAGGCTCATCACCCATCAGATAATAGACAGGAACGAATTTCCGGGCCTTCAAATCGGCCATAATACTATCGAAAGTGACATTTTTTGCTTCTGCCATGATGATATTCCGAATATTATTTGTACTTTTGCGGGTACAAAGATAATAAAATGTATCGATTAAACCTACCTTTATACCCAATAAAAATCACTGAAAAAGGTGAGAAACGCCAGATTTTCGACTTTCTGCGTCGAAAATACGTCGCTTTGACGCCAGAGGAATGGGTGCGCCAGCACTTTGTGCATTTCCTAATCGAACACAAGGGTTATCCCAAAGGACTGTTGGCTAATGAGGTAGAACTGAAGATCGGCGAGAAAAGACTTCGCTGCGATACCATATTATATAATAAAGAGGCTTTGCCTCGTATGATCATCGAATACAAAGCCCCTACTATACAACTTCAGCAGAAGACTTTCGACCAGATCTCGGCCTACAATCTTCTGCTGAAAGTGGATTATCTGATAGTTAGCAACGGCCTCCAGCACTATTGTTGTAAGATGGATTACGCAGAGCAGCGCTACATCTTCCTGGAGGATATTCCAAACTACGAAATTCTTTGACTATTCGTCCATATCGTTGGCGTCAGTTGCCTTCTTTGAAGAAGCTGTCTTACGGATAGCGCGCTTGCGTCCAGTCTTCTTCTCATCAGCAGCAACAGTCTTCTCGATCTTAACGCCAGCCAGTTCCGGATCAATCATGATACGTCCGCAATACTCGCAGACAATAATCTTCTTGTGCATCTTGATGTCGAGCTGACGCTGGGGCGGAATCTTGTTGAAGCAACCACCACAGGCATCACGCTGTACATATACGATACCCAAGCCGTTACGTGCATTCTTACGGATGCGCTTGAAAGAAGTGAGCAGACGAGTCTCAATCTTCGACTCCAGATCCTTCACCTTCTCCTTCAGCTTCTCTTCCTCTGCACGCGTTTCAGTCATGATCTCCTCGAGTTCAGACTTCTTCATCTCCAGGTCACCCTGACGCTCAGCGATAACCTCCTCGTTAGCCTGTAGCTCACTCTTCTTATCCTGAATACGGGCATTAGCCTCACGGATCTTCTTGTTGCAGAGCTCGATTTCCAGTGTCTGGAACTCAATCTCCTTGCTCAGTGTGTCGTACTCACGATTGTTCTTCACCTCGTCGAGCTGAGCCTTATAACGTGCCACACTTGCCTCAGCGTCAACAATCTCACCTTTCTTCTGGGTGATGGCGCGCTCGAACTCAGAGATCTCATTCTGGATCTTCTCTACACGAGTGGTCAGACCGGCGATCTCATCTTCCAGGTCCTGAACCTCAAGAGGCAGCTCACCTCTCAGTGCACGCTTCTCGTCAATAGCTGAGAGCGCAGCCTGAAGCTGATAAAGGGTTTTCAGCTTCTCTTCCACAGTCAAATCTGTAGGATCTTTCTTTGCCATAATTCTTTACGTTTATAAATATAATATCGGATTCGTATTTGTCTCAGCAATCACCGTCTTCACCCCTGGGCACTGCTCCTGGATAATCTCCTGGAACACCTCTGTAGTGAACTGTTCACTCTCATAGTGCCCAATGACACAGATCTGGATCTGTTGTTCGTAGCCGAAATACTGGTGATAGTGCATCTCACCTGTGATAAAAGCGTCGGCACCAGCCTTTACAGCATCGTCGAGCAGGAAATCCCCAGCGCCACCACAGACAGCCACTTTCCTGACAGGACGCTGCAGCAAGGCATTGCATCGGGCACACTCCACATCGAAGATTTTCTTCACCTCAATCACAAAATCGTCGGATGCCATTGCCTCAGGCAAAGTACCGATTACACCACTTCCAGCCTCGATGCCATCCACCATCTTGGAGGCGAAGAACTTCACGTCTTGCAGTCCTAGTTTCTGGGCGATACGGAAGTTCACCCCGCCCTTGGCATTATCCATATTCGTATGCATGGACACCACACAGATATCCTGCTGGATAGCCTTACGCACGGTGCGCTGAACATCCGTCAGATCACTGATGGTCTTGAGCCCACGGAACAACAACGGATGATGGGATACAATGAGATTGCATCCCTTCCTGACGGCTTCGTCGATGATACGTTCGTTGACGTCAAGACACAATAATGCCCCTGAAACCTCCGTCTCTGTCAATCCGATCTGCAAGCCAGCATTATCCCAGCTTTCCTGCAGGGGCAGAGGCGCGAATTTTTCAAGGGCGCACAAAACCTCCTTAATTTTCACGCTGCAAAATTACAAAGAAAAGCCGAGACTCTGTCCCAGGGCTCTGATTAATTAAGCGTTTTTAACTTTTACCACGCGTTCAACTGGGCACTGGCCTCTATTCTCTTCTCCGTCGCATCATCAAGCGCTGGGAAGAAATCTATGCCTGTCAGCGCCTCGATTTCATCCACCGTCCTCACGGCCTCTTGGGGTGTCTGATGCTTCCCTTCGTTGCGATAGATGAATCCGATGGCCTTAGGTGCCCCTTTTCTACAGAGTATCACCTTGAAGAAAGCCACAGGCACCCACACCTTATTCTTGCCGATAGTACGCTGATTATCAGCTTCATAGATGGGGCCGCACACGATATCAATAGCCCCGTATTCACGTGCCCACTCACGACATTTGATCTCCAGATCGTTCCACTCATATTTATTGAGTCCATGATTCTGCGGACAGATGTTCGTAAACAGGAACGACTGTGCCATCGCCTCCTTATCCCACTTATTATCGCCAGCCGGACACATGTGTCCTCTGTCGAAACGGGAGTTGTAATAGTCATTATTCGTGGCTCTTGGTGTCACATCCATATCCTCCGTAAACATCATCTGCTTACGCTGGTTCTGACCTCTGGTATGCTCTCTTGTCAGATGCCAGGCCACCCAATTGGGATTCTTCGTATTCCGGTTGTAGGAGGTGGTATAGCCCTTGCGCTGCAGAATCTGTTCGGGACGATCCTTCAAGGGGGCAGGCAGTTCATACTTCACAACCTCTGGCTGCGCCTCACAGGAGGCGCAAACCAACAGCATCGTCACCATCAGCGTCAGCTTGCCAAACTTATCGAAGAGCCTGCTGTCACAGAGCCAGAGACTCACGATGAGTGTCAGCACCGAAGCAGCGACACAAGCCGATGTCAACGCCAGCATCAGCACACAGGCTGTCAACGGCTCCATACCAGCGAGTAGCAGTCCACAGAGCAGCAAGGGGAGTGTAAAGAGTCCCATGACAGTGAGATTGGCAGAGGCAGGCGAAAGGATGGCCTGCACAGAGCGTTTCACAAACGGAACCAGTGCCTGCAGATGGTTCTTGCCGTTGCCACGACGATACTCATAATCCTGTTCGTCAGTCTTCAGTGCAGAGAAATAGATACCCAGACCACGAATCTGACTGGCAGTGATATGTCCTGCCAACAGTGCCATCACAGGTACGAACCAGGTGGCATAGAGACTCTGATCCAAGGGCAGCACCGCCAGACGCAGATAGAATCCTGGCAACAGCATACCCACCAGCTGAGCCGCAGCTACAGACCAGAGGAAACGCCTCACGTTGAGTTTCAGTCGTATCAGCACCACCACTGCCGTATAACAGGCAATCAGCACCAGCCATCCCAAACGGAGGGGTATGGAGTCGAAGCGGAAGAGTGCCCATACCATCAGGCAGACCACCAGCAATTGCAATATCATCCTGGCTACTGCCACCCCAAAGGTGCGCAACAGCTTCTTATCCCACAGATAGAGTGCGCCTGCAGGTATCGCCAGCAGGAGGAACCCACATATCGCATGTATGATCAGACTACTATTCATCAATTCAAATTAGATATTAATTACTTGATTCGCATGTTCAATAACCAGAGGATCACGACTGACCACAACCACCGCCTTTCCCTGTGCCACCTGTTGCATCAACAGTGACAGCATCTGGTGCGCCTGATCCGAAGATAGCAGAGCCGTAGGCTCATCAGCGATCACGATCGGCTTCTCTGCGTTCTCCTGCAGGGCTTTCTCTGCCAGCAGCACGATCTCATCAGTGGTCAGAGGGGCTTTGGACTGTGCGATCTCCACAGCAGGCAGCACCTCGTTCCACACCGCATAGTCGTCAGCCTCACTGTGAGGGGCCTCAGGCTCCTCCAGCTGAAAGCCCAGCGACTGCACATCCTGTGGCATATACACCATCATCTCACGAAACGCATGAGAGGAGTAGATGGTCAACAGCTCTCCATCCACACTGACGAACCCCTCTTTCACTGGCAGGAATCCCATCAGCGTACGTACCAGCGTGGTTTTGCCAGAGCCTGACTCACCCGTGATACAGGTCAGTTCACCATTATTGGCAATAAACGATAAGTTCTCTGCCAGAACCTGCTCGCCAACGGCAATCGTCACATTCTTGACTTCTAACATCTCAGTATTTTGCTGCAAAGGTACAAATAATTCTAATTTCTTAATTCTTAATTTCATTTTTTTTGTACCTTTGCACCCAAAAATGATGGAATACAAGTCAAATCATCACGCTTCAGCGTGGCGTTTGCCCGCAGAATGGGAGTCCCAGTGGGGTGTGCAGCTCACATGGCCGCACGCCAATACAGACTGGGCACCGATGCTTGACGAGATAACCGTCACCTACGAAGAGATGGCGCGAGAGATAGCCAGACGAGAGCACCTGCTCGTCATCAGCCCCGAGGGCGCAGACCTCTCACGGCTCACCCCTCACCTGATTCCTCTCCCCTCTAACGACACCTGGGCACGAGATCACGGCTTCATCACCCTCATCGACGATCAGGGGCACTGCCGACTACTCGATTTCCGTTTCAACGGTTGGGGCGAGAAGTTTCCTGCCTCCAGGGATAACGCCTTGAACCGTCAGCTCTACGATCTGGGAGCCATCGAGGGCGACTATGTGGATTGTCTCGACTTCGTGCTCGAAGGAGGCTCTATCGAGAGCGACGGACGAGGCACCATCTTCACCACTACAGGTTGTCTGCTGGCGCCCCATCGCAACCAGCCGCTCACCAAGGCTGAGATTGAGGATCGGCTGAAGCGCGAGCTCTGTGCTGAGCGCATCCTCTGGATCGATCACGGCAACCTGACTGGCGATGATACCGACGGACATATCGACACCTTGGTACGCATCTGTCCTAACGATACCTTATTATATGTGGGTTGCGACGACCCTACGGACGAGCAATACACCGAACTGAAACTGATGGAGGAGCAGCTGGCTACCTTCCGCACACTCGAAGGCAAGCCCTACCGGCTGCTCAAGCTCCCCATGCCCAGAGCCATCTACGACGGCGAGGATCGTCTGCCTGCCACCTATGCCAACTTCCTGGTTGTCAACGGTGCCGTGCTCTGTCCCACCTACGCCCAGCCTGATCTCGACGCAGAAGCGCTCCGTCTGATCGGCGAGGCCTTCCCTGAGCGTGAGATTGTGGGCATCGACTGCAGAAGTATCATCAAACAGCATGGCAGTCTTCATTGCTGCACCATGCAATTTCCCACAATAACCAATAGACAATAACCAATAGACAATAACCAATAACCGTTATATAAAAAACGTCAGATATGAGCGAACTGAAGATAGGCTTTTTGCAGCAGAGTAATTCTGCAGACACGCGTGACAACATCTTGCGCCTGTCGGAAGGCATTGCCGACCTCGCGAAACGTGGGGCAGAGCTGATCGTATTGCAGGAACTTCACAACTCCCTGTATTTCTGTCAAGTGGAGGATGTCAACAACTTCGATCTCGCAGAACCCGTCCCCGGGCCCTCTACCAAGCTCTATGGCGAGCTTGCCCGACAGTTTGGTGTCGTGATCGTCACCTCACTCTTTGAGCGTCGGGCAGCCGGTCTCTACCATAACACAGCCGTCGTGCTTGAGAAAGACGGCTCCATCGCCGGCATCTATCGTAAGATGCACATCCCCGATGATCCAGCCTACTACGAGAAGTTCTACTTCACCCCAGGCGATCTCGGCTTCCATCCCATCGACACCAGCGTGGGCCGTCTGGGTGTGATGGTCTGCTGGGATCAGTGGTACCCCGAGGCAGCCCGTCTGATGGCCCTTCAGGGCGCAGAGATTCTCATCTATCCCACCGCCATCGGCTATGCCGCCAGCGACACGCCTGAGGAGCAGCAGCGCCAGCGCAGAGCCTGGCAGACGGTGATGCGCGGCCATGCCGTTGCCAACGGTCTCCCTGTGCTCGCCGTCAATCGTGTAGGCTTCGAGCCCGATCCCAGCGGACTCACGGAGGGCATCCAGTTCTGGGGCACCTCTTTCCTCGCTGGTCCTCAGGGCGAGATCGTCTATGAGGCCTCTGCCGATGAGGAGGAGAGCATCATCATCGAACTCGACCTCCAGCACTCCGAAGATGTGCGCCGCTGGTGGCCCTTCCTACGCGACAGGCGCATCGATGCCTACACCGACATCACCAAGCGGTTTATCGATTAGAATAATCAACTTGCAAACTTCAAGTATAATATGTCAAACCAACTCAGATTTCAGGTCGTAGAAGAGGCCTTTAAGAAAAAGGCCGTTGAGGTACCGACACCCTCAGAGCGACCCTCCGAATACTTCGGAAAGTACGTATTCAACCGTCAGAAAATGTTCAAGTACCTCCCAGCAGAGGTGTATCGCAAGATGATCGACGTGATGGACAACGGCGCACGCCTTGACCGATCTATCGCCGACGCTGTTGCCCTTGGCATGAAGCAATGGGCACAGGATATGGGTGCCACCCACTATACCCACTGGTTCCAGCCGCTGACGGAGGGTACTGCCGAGAAACACGACGCCTTCGTAGAGCACGACGGCAAGGGCGGTATGATGGAGAACTTCGACGGCAAGCTGCTCGTACAGCAGGAGCCCGATGCCAGCTCGTTCCCCAATGGTGGTATCCGCAACACCTTCGAGGCACGCGGCTATTCAGCCTGGGACCCCACCTCCCCCGTGTTCATCATCGACGACACCCTGTGTATCCCCACCATCTTCATTGCCTATACTGGTGAGGCGCTCGACTACAAGGCGCCCCTGCTCCGCTCCATCCGTGCCGTCACCAAGGCCGCACAGGATGTCTGTGGCTACTTCTACAAGGACGTGAAGAAGGTACAGGTGAACCTTGGTTGGGAACAGGAGTATTTCCTCGTGGATGAAGGACTCTATTCCGCCCGTCCCGACCTGTTGATGACAGGACGCACGCTGATGGGCCACGAGAGCGCCAAGAACCAGCAGATGGACGATCACTACTTCGGCACCATTCCCGACCGTGTACAGGCCTTTATGAAGGATCTGGAGATCCAGGCGCTCGAACTCGCCATCCCCTGCAAGACGCGCCACAACGAGGTGGCCCCCAACCAGTTTGAGTTGGCACCTATCTTTGAGGAGTGCAACCTTGCCGTCGATCATAACATGCTGCTCATGTCACTCATGAAGCGCGTCGCCCGCAATCACGGCTTCCGTGTGCTGCTCCACGAAAAGCCCTTCGATGGCATCAACGGCTCTGGTAAGCACAATAACTGGAGTCTGACAGCCACGCAGGGTGAGGACTCTACCCTGCTCCACGCCCCTGGTAAGACACCAGAGGAGAACCTGCGTTTCGTCACCTTCATCGTCGAGACGCTGATGGCAGTCTATCGCCACAACGGTCTGCTGAAGGCCTCTATCGTCAGCGCCACCAACGCCCACCGTCTGGGTGGCAACGAGGCGCCTCCTGCCATCATCAGCTCGTTCTTAGGCAAACAGCTCACTGAGCTGCTCGACCATATCGAGCTCTCCGACAAGGATGAGCTCTTCAACCTGAAGGGCAAGCGCGGCATGGAGATCGACATCCCTCAGATTCCCGATCTGATCATCGACAATACCGACCGCAACCGCACCTCACCCTTCGCCTTCACGGGCAACCGCTTTGAGTTCCGTGCCCCTGGCTCCTCAGCCAACTGCGCCTCTGCGATGATTGCCCTCAACTCGGCGATGGCAGAAGCCCTGCAGAGCTTCAAGGAGCGTGTCGATGCCAAG
The DNA here is from genome assembly GCA_902800595.1 of uncultured Prevotellaceae bacterium. Classification (GTDB taxonomy): domain Bacteria; phylum Bacteroidota; class Bacteroidia; order Bacteroidales; family Bacteroidaceae; genus Prevotella. The sequence goes on from CADCFA010000030.1 coordinate 15,635, forward strand.
ATAGCGGCTGGCGACAGCAAGGTGTCGGCCCTTCTCGATGTGCTGCGCGACGACATCAAGACCTGCAAGCCTATCCGCTTCGACGGCAACGGCTATAGTGAGGCATGGGTGAAGGAGGCAGCCAGTCGTGGTCTCGACGTAGAGAAGTCATGCCCGAAGATCATCGAGCACTACCTCGACGAGTCGAGCATCCAGATGTTCGAAGCCACCAAGGTGATGAACCGCAAGGAGCTCGAAGCCCGCAATGAAGTGAAATGGGAGACCTATGTGAAGACCGTTCAGATCGAGGCGCGCGTCATGGGCGACCTGTCGATGAACCATATCATCCCCGTCTCCACCCACTACCAGTCGCAGCTCATCAAGAACGTACAGGGCATGAAGGATGTGTTCCCTGAGGAGCAGGCCAACCGTCTCTCAGCCCGTAACATGAAGCTGATAGCCGAGATCGCCGAGCGCACGGAGCGCATCGAGCAGCTCGTCGAGGAGCTCACCGATGCCCGTCGTGTGGCCAACCACATCCCCAGCATCCACGAGCGCGCCATCGCCTATCACGACACCGTATGCCCGAAGATGGATGCCATCCGTTCAGAGATCGACCATCTTGAGATGATTGTAGAAGATGGACTCTGGTCGCTGCCCAAGTACCGCGAGTTACTGTTTATTCGCTGATTCAATCAAAGCGTCATAATAACTGCAGAAGTCAGCCCACCGATAATAAGGAAAGTTATCGGTGGGAACTGGCAGGCAGGCTTCCTTGCCGTTCAGCAGGCACTTCACGATCACATCCTGCTGACCGCCGTTTCCACGATAGAATATCAGTTGTATGTTGCTGGCCTTACACGTCTGCCAGTTCTGATAACAGTCCTTCACCTCGTTGGGATCCACAGGATCCTTGTCGGCGCCGTTGATGCCCATCAGCAGCGTCAGCGGTCCGAGATAGGAGTCGTGCCCGAATCTCAGGTCAGCCACGTGGTCGCTGCTGCCGTCGATCACCGCATTCGCCTTCTTCATGATGTCCTGCAGGATGGGTATCATATAATACTTGTTCTCGAACAGCCAGGAGTAAGTCCCCAGGTTCGATGCCTCCCAGCGAGCCACGATCTCGTCGTCTGTCACAAGGTTGCCCATCAGTCCCTCATGCCCGATATTGGGCAGCGAGGTATAGAGGTTGATCAGATCCTCGCCGATACGCCCTATGTGGTCTAAGCCCTCCGTGTTGGAGAACACACGCTCCACCACCACCTTACCCAGCTGCAGGTCGTTGCCCTTGAACTGGTCACGGTTGAGCTCATAACGCGGATGCGCCTTGGGATAGATATGCTTCACAGGGTTCTGGCCGTCCATCGGCACCACACCGTCGAGCGTGAAGCGCGACGACTGCTCCCTGATCTCCAGCTTGGGGTTACACTGCACCAGCTCCTGACAGAATGCCGACATGCTGAGCACGCAACGGCCTACCAGCGACGAGATGGCGAGCACGTTGCCACCCTTCTCAAACACCTCGGGGAACTGCTCATACATCCTTCTGGCGATGCCCTGATGCTGCTCCCAGCCCAGCTGTGTCAGTTCGCTCCAGCCCGTCATCAGCTCATCCTTCACCGCCTCAAAACGCTGGTAGAAAGCCTCGCCCTCAGCCGTCAGCTGCTGGTTGTCGTGCGCCTTCGTCAACAGCGAGTCCAGCACCTGGTAGAGCTGACTGTTCCAGTAGTAGCGCGAGCCGTGCCGTGCATAATGACTCACGTAGAAGGCCTTGTAGCCCTCTGGCGCCTTCGTCAGCTTCACATCCTCAAACTGGTAGGGACAGTCGGTGCCGTAAGCCTTCTTCGGACAAGCCTTCAACACCTCGTTCACATCGATTTTCTGAGCACCTGCCGTCAAGGTCAGGATGGCTAAGATCAGGGTAGTAATCAGTCTATTCATCATTTTTAGTTTTGATTTGGTTGCAAATTTAAGAAAACTTTTCAGAAATACCACATAAAATGCGATAAAAAGCATATTTTTATCTATCTTTGCATCTTGGAATGGCTTGGAAACTGAAATATCGCTGCACCTCGTGCGGCTATGAAACAGAGATCTACGAGGGTCGGGGCCTCTTCCGACAGGAGATCACCCCCGTGAGCTGTCCTGACTGCAAGACAGTTCAGAACCTCGTCGTCGGCGGCATCATCGCCGATGTGGCTCCCTCCTACCGCAGCGAGGTAGGTCGCCTGTGCCTCAACTGCGGCAGCGACAAGATCCGCATCTGGGACAAGCACACCTGCCCCAAATGCGAAGGAGAGATGCAGCCCACCGGCGACAAAGAGTTCTGGACGTAAACAAAAACAGATGAAGAGTCAACTAAATCCGTATGAGTAAGCAAGTGTTAAATAACAAGGTCTTAAAAGAGTCAACTCTATATAGGAAAAGACAATTTCTTCAGTTTCTTCAGTTGACAGTTTTTTAGGGAGGGGGTATAGGATTTAATCTGAAAATATTATATTATAATATTATTATATATATAATATATATATTATATATATAATAAATTTCATTTTCAAGGTAAAGTATGTGCTCACGAGAAAACTGTCAACTGTCAACTGAAGACAAAATACCCTGTTTTTCAAAAACGTGCTTTTTTGCGTGTCTTTTTTGGCGATTTATTTGTAAGGTACATGAATTTTTCGTACCTTTGCTGTGTCAAATAAGAGATGTGGAGACATCGCCTGTTAAGGATAAAAATTGCGAGATTTAAATCTAAAAATTGCGCGCATTAATGGTAGCAAGTTTTTCCTTTAATAGGGCATCTTTGAAATATTGAACACCAAGCATAAACTGCCAACCAATAATAATTACACTCCAAGGTGCAACATCTTGCATGAGCGCGATGTAGAAAAGAAATAGGGCTTGCAGGGATGGCCTGCGAGCCCTATTCTTATTGCGATGAGAGGGAGGGATTACTTCACGACATCGTACTCGTCGAGAGAGATGAGGTGATTCTTGCTGGCATAGTAGTTGGCACCGATGATCGGGGCTATGAGATCAACACCTTTAGGATTATTGGGGAACATGTCATTATCCTGTTGGTCGATGCCGATGAAATCTACTACCACGATGCCGGTCTTAGCATACTTGCGATTCAGGAGCACCTTGGCGACTTCTTCGTTCTGTAAGCTGGCATTCACGCTGTAGTGAATCATCATTCCAGGAATGCCGAAGCGGCCAGCCACATGATTGACGACCCAATGAGGCTCACTCGACTTGGCTGACTCATTGGCTATCTGCAGGGCATTTTCAATCTTATTGGTCTTGAGAGTGCTGGATAACAGTGGCACAGTATTATAGGCCTGAACGGTTCCTTTCGCCTTCGCGCCGCCAGGGAACTCGATTTCGCCAGTCTTGACGTCTTCGCTCCAGACGTTGTGCATGCAGGCACCCCTGGCGATGTCGGCCCAGGGAGTCTCGTAGTTGTTCATCACGATGATTCGTCCGCGACAGTCGTTCAGACGGAGATCAGGACCGTAGTTCACAGCGATTCTGTCGATGCCAAGCACGTTTTTCAGATCATTGTAGATCGAGAGGGATACGTCCTGCATCGTCTTATTGTCGAGCTTCGGAGCCTGGTCGAGCATGATGATGGCTACCTCAGAGGGGTGCTCCTTGAGCAGATCGCTCAGTTCCTGGAAGATCATATCAGGTTTGACACCGGGATAGATGAATTTCATATCCTCATCGTAGAAGTAAATGCGGTCGTTGTCGCCTTTGTAGATGGTGCCGAGGTCGAAGTAGCGCACACCGAGGTTCCAGAGTTGTCTGATAGTGAGATACTGGCGCTTGTAGTCGCTCAGCTTTTCTTTGCCTAAGTCTTTGGTGAGGTAGGTTGTGGCCGCGCCGCCTGCGCCGAGGATCGACATATCGCAGATGCGGGGGTTCAGACCTTTATAGTATCGACCAATATAATCTGCATTGTCGATCTTTTTGTTATTGACTTTCTGCAGCTTGTTCAAGGTCAGTTCGGTGGCCGAAATCATCAGCTTGATTCTCTCTTCAATCGATAAATTCTGTGCACGTGTAGTGCCTCTGGTTTCGGCTACGTCGGTGAACTGGTCTGTCTCGATGAGCAGGGCCAGCAGATCGGCATCGGTGTGACTGATGAAGGTCATGTCGCCTGTGGTCTTGTCGCGCAGCATGGCAAGGGTATCCTTCTTTTCTGCATTGAGGTCAAAGCCGTTTTCCTTGAATACCTTATAGGTCTCGTCATTCTCATCGACCTCCTTCTTGACCTGAAGCAGCAGACCGCCAATCAGCTCGAAGTCGTTGAGGTTGAGCTGATCCACGAAGTGGAGCTTGCTGAGGTCGTTGGTGGCACTCCAGGTGCCGTTGTAGGTGACATAGCTGCCTAAATCCTCCTCATCTTCGCTTTCCTCTTCGAAGCTGAAGTCATAGACGTCGCAATGACCGTCATCATTGATGTCATAGAGGCGTACGGCGTCGTCGTCGGTAAACTGCATCTCATCGAGCCAGGCGCCTCGGGCATACGTCTTGAGCTGCTCAACGGTGTAGCTGCTGAGTTCGGGCTGCTGAACGGAAGTCGTGTTGTCGTCGGCTGAACAAGATGTCATGGTAAAAGTGATTGTGCCACAGAGTGTCAGGATGGCGACACGCATCCAATTTCTCATTTCTTTCATAAATACAAATTTATATCAAAACTATATATCCTGAAAACAATAAAAACATATAAAGCTCCCCCAATCACTGGGGAAGCTTATTCTTTGAGTGATGCCTGAGCCTTACTTGGCGGGCTGTGCAGGGGCAGCGGGAGCCTCAGCAGCGGGGGCAGCAGGAGCTGCAGCGTCTTTCTGCTGACTGGCACCGAAGCCAGGCAGGTTGTTGGGGTTGGTGGCAGGCGTCTCATAGTTCTCCATCACAGAGGTGTCTGTGAGAGCCTGTGGTGCTACATAGGCGCATGCTACGCTGAGGATCACCATAGCGGCAGCAAGGCCCCATGTGGTCTTCTCGATGAAGTCGGTGGTCTTACGAACACCACCGATCTGGTTGAACTGAGAGTAGTTGGAAGCGAGACCGCCACCTTTTGACTCCTGAATGAGCACAATACCGATCATCAGCAGGGCTGCAATCACGATAAGAATTACAAATAGTGTGTACATCTTTTTTACTTATTTTTTTTATTATTATTTATAATCAATTTCTCTAAGAAACGAATTTGGTCTGCAAAGTAAGCATTTTTTTTCGGAAATTGCAAACTTAATCGCTGAAT
>CADCFA010000031.1 GCA_902800595.1 uncultured Prevotellaceae bacterium
GAATTTCTTCTGATCAGTTGTCAGATTCTTATCTGGTACAGGTTGATGGCTGCTATAAAGCATCAGACCGGCGATCTCTTCCAAAGAGAGTTTTGACGCTAAGTCGGCAGCGCGCTCCTGAGCAGAGAGACGCCAATCCTCATAAGCATCTAAAGAGTCGTTGCGGTTCAGATCCTTAAAAGCGAAACCGTCAATGGTAAGCAGCTTGACACCTGACTCCGGAACATAACCGAGTGTCGGGGCGTCCTCCTGACTTACGAACATAAAATTATCTACTTGTTTCTCTGTCCATTTCTTCTCTACATTGCAGGAAGATATAGCTATGAACGCCATACTCATGGGGACCAAGATTGTTAGCTTAGATTTTCTCATCATTGTATATAATCGATAGTTATTTCAGGCTTAACAGCAGCTGTTCCAACGCCATACGGCGGGCAGGCCATGAGGGATAGTTGTCAGCGCGGAGGGTATACACCTTCTGACCAGCTGACGGCTTTTGATTGGCATCGGTGGTGAGAATACATGGCAGAGTGCGTCCCTGAGCTACGAGTTTGTCGGCCATCACGTCGGCTCCGCCGATTTTAAACCAGCTCTCCATTGTGTCATCCTCTCCGGGAATAAGCCGGACGAGTACTGCTGCATCCCCCTTGTTTGCACCTGGGATAAAGCAGGCCTTGCCCTTATTGAGGTCGTAATGTAACTGTCCGTAGGCGATTTCACCGGCTGTGGGGTAGTAGTAGGCTCCGGCATTGTTGTTGCACACGCTGGGCTTAAATCCCTTTGAGGGAGCGAGATACATGTTCTGTGGGTCGGCTGTTGGTGTGCCATCTACGCAGAAGTAATAGGTGAAGGCATCGGTGGTGACATCTTGGAGGGTGACTGACCAAATTCCGTCGCTATCCTTCTGCATGATTATGGGGGCACACTGCAACTCCGTGATGAGAGCCACCTGTTTGGCCTCTGGCGCCTTCATACGGAAGGTGATATTGTCGCCATTGAACTCGGGTGAGATGATGGGCTTCGGGAAGAGGCGCGCCATCACGCCTGGTGTGAATTGTGCCTCCTTACCTGTGGCAGCAAGCGTAGGCTGGGCGTTCTTCATCGCTTCTTTAGCTGCCTCAGGACGGAAGAGCAGGGGGAGTGTCTTGCTTAAAAAATATTTGGCATTCATCCATGTGTGACCAAATTTGTCTGTGGTATATTCTTTCACGCAACGGATACCTTTCTTGTCGAGGAATTCCATATAATCGCGAGCATTGCCATAAAGGAAATCATCAGTACCTACACCAAGCCAGAACAGGTTAATCTTCTGGTTGGTGTCATCGGCCTTGTCATAGACGTTAGGCAGGTCGGTTGATGTGAAAGAACTATAACTGCATAGATAAGAAAACTTATCAAGGTTGAGCAGTCCATTGGCTAGAGCTTGATTGCCACCACGTGAGAAACCACCTATGGCACGATGGTCTGCATTGTTGATGGTGCGATAGTTGTTTTCGATAAATGGAATCAAGTCGTTAGTGAGGTCGAGACTGAAGACATCCTTGCCAAAACCGGTCATGGGAATCTTCGACAGATCGGGCATCAAGGGCAACAGCTTGTAGGGGTTACCATAAGGCAGTACGACAATCATCTCCTCTGCCTTGCCTTCTGCGAGAAGGTTGTCGAGGATATAGTTCACCCGACCTACCTTGTAATAGACCTCCTCAGTGTCGGTGGTGCCGCTAATTAGATAGAAAACGGGATATCTTTTCTCTGGGTGCTGGGCATAGCCGGGGGGCAAACAAACAACGGCCTGGTTGGTGGCGCCGAGACTCTTGGAGTAGTAATGGATGTAGTCGATGCTGCCGTGGGGTATATCCTTGATGTCGTGGGGTAGGGCTGTATCACGGGAAGGAATCTCCAGAAGACTGTTCTTAAAACCCTCGTTGGGGAAATACTGCTCACAGGCTGGATCCATGATGCTGACACCATCAACGATAAAGCAATAGGGATACATGTCGGGAGCGGCAGGACCGAGGGTGACAGTCCAAAGGCCAGTCTCTGCATCGCGCTTCATCAGGTTACGACCTGCGAACTGCACATCGACGAACACCTCCTTAGCCTGGTCGTTTCGGTAACGGAAGGTCACCGTACCGTCGGTATTACAAGTGGTGGAGGAATAGGGCGTGAATTGCCACCAGTCGAGACGTACGTCACCGCTTACCTCACTGAAGCAGAGGTAGAGGTCGTGGATGCCTGCAGCTCCTTTGATCTTGGTATCGAAAGCCTTGTAGCTGTCGAGATCGGCGGTGTTGGCAATGCGGACGGTACCGATGACAGGACCCTCGCGACTGTCAAGACGCAGGGTGACGGTACACTGCCCCTTGGTAGCAGCTATGATGCTGAAACTCTGCGCACCTAGTCCGAAATCAACGCCGCGTAGCCGGATAAACTCTCCGTTGTCGATATGATAGACATACATGTTACGTTTACCAGTAGAGGTGGGCATATCGGCTACGATACCTGTGTTCGGGATGCCCATCTTCGCCGTTTTTAGGCCGAAACCCCAAGCCATTGTCTCGGCCTCTACGCGCTGATATGGGTTGAAAGCATGGAGCTGTTTTATTGGCTGTTGGTCGAGCCAGTAGGGTGACTCAGGAATTGTGCCGTCTGCCTGATAAGTGATCTCTGTTCCAGAGACACTGCGGCGCTCATGATGAACGAAGGTCTCAAGGTGCATCAAGTCGTAGCTCTGTCCGAAAAGGTAGGAGTGCCCCTTGAAGTCACAGATGCCAGGATGATTACCACGGTCGCGCTCTGTGGGTGCCATAAGATAGCCCATGAACTTCCAGGGACCTGTGGGCTGGTCACTCATCGCATAACCAAGTCCCTCAGGACAACAGGTAGAGGCAAAGCCCAGATAGTAGTGATCGTTGCGCTTGTAGAACCACGGTCCTTCTTGATAATGGTCGATCTTGTAGTCGAGTTTCACGATGTCGCCCTTCAGTGAGATCATATCCTCGTTCAAGAGGACGTAGTATGTGTTGGGGTTGCCCCAGTACATATATGCCTGACCGTCATCGTCGATAAACACGGTGGGGTCGATGTCATCCCAGGTGTCCTTCTGCCATACCAGCGGCTTACCGAGTGGATCCTTGAAAGGGCCGTAAGGCGAGTCACTCACGAGCACGCCGATGCCGTGTCCGTGGAGCGGGGCATAGAGGTAGTATTTACCGTTGCGCTCAACAGTCTGGATGGCCCAGGCCCCATTCTCACGACTACGCCAAGAGAAGTCTTTCAGTGAGGCTACAGCACCATGCTCGGTCCAATTTACCATATCGGTTGTTGACCATAGCAGCCAGTCATACATGAAGAAACCGGCCGAACTCTTCTCGTTGGGATCGGCGATGTCTTCGGGTGAGGAGTCGTGTGACGTGTAGAGAAATAATGTGTCTCCTACTACAAGTGGCGAAGGGTCGGCTGTATATTTTGTTTGGAAAAGGGGCATATTGATCTGCTCTTCTCCACCTTGGAACCAGCGCTGCAACTTCAGTGAGTCGCTGATAATAAAAGACTGTGCGCTTGCCGTCAAGGCATAAGCGCACAGTGTCATGGATAGGTTTCGTAAATGCATATAAGTTGACTAAAAAGTTATTGTTATTTGTTTCAGATCATTATCACGAGAACTATTGCCATATAGAATCTCATACTGTCCAGACTTAGTGCGCATGGTGTTCGTTGTGGCATCCCAGAACTCAAAGCTCTTTGCATCTAGAGTGATGGTTGCAATGGCAGTCTGCCCGGCTTTCACATCTATGCGCTGGAAACCACGAAGGGACTTCAGAGGACCCTCTTTGTCTGAGAGATCACGGATATAAAGTTGTACAATCTCTGTTCCATTACGCAGACCTGTGTTTGTGACAGGTATGGTAACCTGATAGTCCGTGCCCTGACCGGCAATCTTTGCTTCACCAATCTCAAAGGTGGTGTAGCTCTGCCCATAACCGAAAGCGAAGAGGGGATCATTGAAGTATCGATAGGTGCGCCCCTTCATAGAATAGTCTTCGTAGTCAGGGAGTTGCTCACTATTCTTGTAGAATGTGACAGATAGTTTGCCACTTGGGTTATAATCACCGAATAGGACGTCAGCTACAGCCGTACCACCCTCCTGTCCAGGATACCATGCCTGAATGATGGCCTCACAACTTTCAGTCTCGGGTTGCAGCGCAATGGCTGAACCAGAACAATTTACGTAGATGACCTGCTTGCCAGCAGCCTTCAGAGCTTTCAAGAATTCACGCTGCACTTTTGGCAGTTCAATGTTTGTGCGGTCGCCGCCCTTAAAACCTTCAATGTTTACTGGCATCTCTTCACCTTCGAGACTTGGTGCGATGCCACCGCAGAAAATCACCTTGTCAATGTCCTTCAGTTGAGCGATGGTCTCTTGATAATCAATTGGTAATTCCTTGGCGATGTCGATTTTCATGGAAGCACCCCAAGTCTTCACAGTCTGGAAGCGGACTTCAATATGGAACTTTTGTCCCTTCTCGGCTTTCAAGACTGTACGGGTGGGAGTGGCACGCCAGATATGATGAGTAAACTTCTTTTCTCCATTGATGTAGAGCTCGAAGTGGCCTGTACTCTCTACATTGACGACATATTCACCAGCCTCTTTTGGAGTGAACGTGGTCTCGTATTTGGCAGAGAAATCCTCAATAGGCAGATTCGGGGCAAAGACGTGCATACCTGCAGTGGTCACGTTTACGGGCTTTGTGTAATGTTCTGTTGTGAAGGCCTTGCCTTCCATCTCGGTATTGTTCCAGAACGTGCCTTTTAATCCCTTCTTGCCGTCTGGAGCAACACATTCTGTAGCCAGATGGCTCTCCATCACTTTATCATAGGTTAGGTCGCAGCCGGGAATATATACGAGTTGCTTATGTTTAGCCTTGATACCATCGAGAATGGTAATGGTATGGTTAGGAGTTCCGTTGTAATTACCCCACATCATCGGTACATTGTCGGCATTGGGACCAATAATGGCAATTTTCTCTTTGCCTTTCTGTAAAGGTAGAATGCTATTATTGTTTTGCAGGAGCACAATCGATTGGCGAGCCATTTCGCGAGAGATGTCTGCGAAAGCTTTTGATGACATGACATTATAGGGGATCTTGGACCATTCCACTAAAGCTGGATCGTCCATCTCGCCAAGGTCGAAACGGCCTTCAAGCAGACGGATGACATGTTTATCGACCTCAGCCTCAGTGATCAGTCCACGATGCACGGCCTCTGGGATGCTGCGGTAGGCATAGCCGTAGCCACACTCTACATCTGTACCAGCCAATGTGGCCTTAGCAGAAGCGGTAATAGGGGATGAACTGCTTTTATGAGAAGTGTAGAAGTCGCTGACGGCACCGCAATCGCTGACCACGAGATATTGGAAGCCCCACTCGTCACGCAGAATCTGTTGGAGCAGACGGTTTGATCCGCAGCAGGGATCGTCATCAAGACGCTGGTAGGCACACATAACCTCACGTACTTTCGCATCTTGAACAAGGGCTTTGAAGGCTGGCATGTAAGTTTCCCAGAAATCACGTGCTGGCACGTCGGTAAGGTTGGCGGAGTGACGGGTATATTCTGGTCCGCTATGAACGGCATAGTGCTTGGCACAGGCCCATAGTTTACGGTATTTTGACTCTTCCGGTCCTTGTAGGCCACGAACGACTTGAATACCCATCTGGGTGGTTAGGTAGGGGTCTTCGCCATAGGTCTCCTGACCGCGCCCCCAACGAGGATCACGGAAGATGTTCACGTTAGGTGTCCAAACGGAAAGGCTTCGCATTTTCATATCTTCACCGCTACCACGATACATGCGTTCGTTATATTGAGCACGCATCTCTGTGCTGGCAGCGTCAAACACCTTAAATAATAATGAAGGATTGAACGATGATGCCATACCTACAGGTTCTGGGAATACTGTGACATTGCCCATGTTGGCAGCTCCATGAAGAGCCTCACTCCACCAGAAGAATTTTTTGATACCCAAACGTGGGATAGCTGGACTTTCATCGAGCATCAGTTGGGCTTTCTCTTCAAGTGTAAGTCGGCTGCACAAATCAATGGCGCGCTCTTTGGCACTTAAGTTGGGGTTCTGGAACTTAAAATTCTGTGCCGGCGCGGGAATGCAGACACAAGAAACAAATAAAGTTGATAATAGGTAACGATGTCCCTTTAAAAATTGAGTTAGCATAAGTTATTTCGATAATTGGTTTCGGGTGCAAAGATAAGAAAAAGGTAAAACATACATTTATATTTATGTCTCAAAAACTATCAAATTTGTAACATCTTGATTCTATTAGCTCATTTGGTGAAATAATAAGTCTCGCCAGGTGAAGTCTCAATATCATATTCAAAGATTTCCTTGAGGGGCAGAAGTTTGAAGTCTTTTAACTCGGCGGAACGTAGTGGTTCCTTAACTTGAGCTGGCGCTAGTAATGGATTCGGGCATGCTCCCTTGGCTTGCTTCAACCCTTTGCCCTTGAGAGGTACATAAGAACGTAAGCGTAGGGTACCACCGATAGATGAGTGGATAGTGGCAGTCTGAAGGACACCATTCTTCCAATTGATATTCACGGTAAAACCACCGCGTGTACAAAGTCCCCTTACCTCACCGTTGGTCCAAGCATCAGGTAGAGCTGGTAATAGGTGGACTGCGCCGTCATGGCTTTGTACGAGCATTTCACATACTCCAGCAGCACAACCAAAATTACCATCAATCTGGAAAGGTGGATGAGCATCAAAGAGATTGGGATAGGTCCTACCATCAGGATGGGCAGCAATGGTATCCCTGTCTTCGCTGGGTAGCAGGTGGAGCATATTCTTGATAATCTGGTAAGCATGATTACCGTCGAGCATACGGGCCCAGAAGTTTGTCTTCCAGCCAAGACTCCAGCCTGTAGCCATATCGCCACGCTGTATCAGAGTATTTAAGGCTGCGGTAAACAGTTCTAGATGATTGTAGGGTGAAATCTGGTTAGAGGGATAGAGACCGTATAGGTGCGATATATGACGGTGCTCGTCTTTGGGATCATCGGCATCAATGAGCCATTCCTGTAACTGGCCATAACGGCCAATTTGCATGGGAGGTAATTTCTCCAAAGCATTACGCAAAGAGTCATCAGCCTTAAAACCTAGGATCTCAGCTGCATTTAATGTGTTTGTCAACACGTCGAATACTATTTGGTTGTCCATGGTTGAACCTGCAGTTACTGTGGTTCCTTTACCCTGTGGACCATGTTCCGGGGAGACGGTTGGAACGGTCATCATCCAACCAGCCGCCTTCTTTACTTCTCCATCTGCGGGGTAAGTCTGCATATATTGCAGAAGAAACTTGGCTGCTCCTTCCATCACAGGATAGTAGGTGCGAAGGAATCCCTTGTCGCCTGTGAAGAGGTAGTGCTGCCAAAGATGAGTAGTCAGCCAGGCACCACCAGTAGGGAACATACCCCAAGGTGTACCATCCACAGGGCCGGCGATACGCCAAAGGTCTGTATTGTGGTGAGCCACCCACCCGTCGCAGTCATACATCTCACGCGCAGTGAGCTGTCCTGTCTGGCTTAGGTCTTTAATCATGGCGAAGAGCGGTTGCTGTGTCTCTGCCAAGTTACCTACGAGAGCAGGCCAGTAGTTCATCTCGGTGTTGATGTTGATGGTATATTTCGAATCCCATGGCGCATCGAGCTTATCGTTCCATACTCCTTGAAGATTCGCGGGCTGCCCACCTGGTTGCGAAGAGGAAATCAACAGATAGCGCCCATATTGCATCATCAGCGATGCCATGTTGGGATCGTTGCCATTTGCGAAAGCAACAAGGCGTTGATCTGTAGGAAGGCTGGCTGGGTCAGCCGTAGTCGGCCCAGCTGAACTTGAGATGTCAAGGCTCACCCGCTGATATTGTGCCTTATAGCGATGCAGGTGGGCGTTGAGTAGTTGGTTATAGGTTTTACCTTTCAGGGATGCCACTTTTTTGTCGTTCTTCAGTTTTGGATTGCCACTGATATCCCGATAGCTCACGTAATTGGTAGCTGCTATTATAAATAAGGTGGCAGTAGTGGCATTGATGATTGAGATGCTCTCTGCACCATCAACAATTTCACCGTCAGCCTCAGTCAAAATACGGCATTCTGCTGTCAATTTTCCAGGAATCCCCTCTTGTTCTACATTCTGAATAGCAGCTGAGAGCTGATGCTTATAAACATCTCGCTGAAGTGGCAGCTGGCTATCGTATGCAATGTTGAAGGTCAGTGTACCAGGCTTATCGCTTTGCAAATGGACGACAATGACAGGATCGGCCTGGGAGGCGAATACTGTACGCTGATAGTTTACATCGCCAATCTTATAGTTGGTGGTTGTAACTGCTTCACCAAGACTCAGTTCACGTTTATAATAGGTGGGTTGTAACGAAGTCCCAGACTTTTGTGACATGTTATAGTCAAAAGATAGTTTTATACTACCCATAGGCAAGAACCGCATGCCGTGAGGACCTTTGATGAAATATTGATCGATAATGGCATGTGCTTCCTTTTCCCTTCCTTGGAAAATTAATTGTCTCACCTCTTGCAGATGGGCTTTAGCTTCAGGACTATTGTTATTATGGGGAGAACCGCTCCAGAAGGTTTCTTCATTCAACTGGATTTCTTCGGTATTGACTCCACCATAGATCATGGCACCCAACTGTGAGTTGCCCACAGGCAAAGCCTCTAGCCATTGGGTTGCAGGGCGGTTATACCAAAGACGATAATCTTGTGCACGAACTATTATAAAAGTCGCACAGCAGAGTAAACTGATGAATATGGTTCTCTTCATGATTGTAATGTTTTGGTTTTCGGTTGCAAAGATACGAATAATAGGATAAAGTTCCAAATGAATAAGGATAAAAAAACTCCGGAGCCTGAAACGCTTTTCATAAACTCCGGAGAAGGAAAAACTACTAACTACTAATATAACTAAAACAATTTTTAAAATTCTGCTGCAAAGATATGAATTATTTCAATATGACACTTGATTATATGTCGCATTTGTTTTCGTTTTTGTTTCATCTTTATATAAAATCCACCTTTTTTGCAAAAAAAGCTATTTAAACAAGTGCGGAATGAACTTTTTCAGGCCTCTTCGCCAGGTAAGCCACTCATGATCAGTACCTGTAGATTCGTAGTATTCTGCCTTGATACCTAGATCATTGAGGCTTTTAACAAGCTTCTCTGTGCCAAACATCTTATCCATCCCCTCTGTTCCACTCATCATGAAGAGATAATGAATCTGATTGTTGAATTCCTCGGCACGGGTAAACACTCCATTGTAGGCTGTCTGCGGGTCAAGTCCGAAGATAGCACCACTGAAGGTTCCCATATAAGAGAACTTATCCATATTGTTCAACACAATATCGAAGGTCTGGTGTCCCCCCCATGACAGTCCAGCCATGGCGCGGTGGTTCCTGTCGGTGAGTGTACGGAATTTCTGGTCGATGGTGGGAATCAGGTCGTTGATCATCACCTCATAGAATGAGTTGCCGTAAGTGCTCAAACCCTGGCGGTTGTCACCACCACGGAATGGTGCTTTGATATCACCACTCTCCATGACTACAATCATCGGCACAGCCTCGCCAGAGGCAATGGCATTGTCCATGATATGCTGCATGTGACCCTGTTTGCTCCAGCCTGTCTCATCCTCACCCATGCCATGCTGCAGGTAGAGTACGGGATAACGTTTCTTGGCATTCTTCTTTAGGTCGTACTCCGCCGGCGTATAGACCATGGCATGGCGCCATTCCTTGGTAGATTCCGCAAAGTAATAGAATGAGCGTACCTCACCAGTGGGAACACCGGCCTGTGGACGGTAGTAGTCACCCTCAGCACCCTCAGGTATCTCGATACCACCCGACTCGCGGTTGCAGCCGAAGAAGGTCTCTGTGGCGGGATCGATGAAGTTCACGCCACCGATGTTCATGAAATAATAGTGGAAGCCAGGCACCAACGGGTCAGACACAGCCATCCAGCCTCCCTTACCGTCAGACTGCATGTCATATTTCTTGCCGCAGATATCTACAATCACCTTGCGGGCATCAGGAGCCTGGAGGTAGAAGTAAGCACGCCCTTCCTTGTCAACCTTCGGGAACTCGTTGCCGGGGATGGTTGTCTCTGCAAGGAAGGCATCGGCAGGCACCTCAATCTTCTTGGGCATCTCGATGTAGGGACGCTTGGGCTCAAAACCCAGATGACGGGCTACAGCCTCACCATAGCGACAGCCCAGTTCGCGATAGCCGGCAGCATCGAAATGGAGTCTGTCAGGACCATTGGAGCAGTCGTCAGAAGAGATCACCTGAGCAGTATGCAGGGTGTTGGGCAGTTCGTCAATCTGCTTCTTGCAGCCGATGCAGACACCCTGACCACCAGCCTGCACGATGTTTCCGGCATAGAGATTCACCTCCTCAGGCTTCAGTTTCAGGTCGCTGCAGAGGTTGTCGTAAACCTGCTTCACCATCCCCGCCCACTTGGGATCGCCAGTGTTCGTCTCACCCTGATGCATCAGGATACCTTTGATCACACCGTCCTTCTGTGCTTTCTTGGCGAGTGTGATCAATCGCTCATAAGGGTTGTTGTTGTAAGCCTCGAGCATCGGAATCATCCAGCCTGGGGCTTTCTTGATATAATCCTTGATGCTGTCGGTCAGGAAACCTTTGATGTCGATACCGCCGATAGCCACGTGGATGACACCAACCTTGATGTTTTCAGGCAGTGAAGCCACCAGTGTACGTCCGAACCAGTCGGCAGGTGTCAAACCGGTGTTAGGCCGACAGAGTGGGGGGATTGCCTCATACCACTCACCCATTTTCCGGGCGGGTAGTGTCTCTGTAGCGGGGTAGTCAACAGCTGGCATCCACAGGAATCGTGGACCAGGACTTTTCAAATCCTGTGCTTCAGGTTTCGCTGCACCTTCCATGTTCGACTGTCCGAAACACAGGAAAATGTAGAAATTGGGATCTGGTTTCTGAGCGTTTGTCGTCAGGGTTACAACACTCATCAGAATAGTGATAATCAATTGTTTCATCATGTTGTTATTAAAATTGTGGTTATAATGTTTGTTTATTGCTTATAGGTCTTTGGCGACTCGTTGCCGAAGAGGTACTGGCGCTGATAGCCACCCAGGTCGATGACGATCTTTTCGAACACGATACCGGGATCCTGCGGATGAATGGTCAGTGTGTGACTGTCACCCTTGCCGACAGGCAGTTCCACCTCCTGCTCCACCACACGACGGGCAACGGTGGGATAGTAGATGCTGTAGATGTTCTGAGGTTTCTCGTTGAGGTTGGCGTTGAAGTTCACGCTGACGGGCTGACCCTCGTCGATGCTGACCTCATAGATCAGTCCGCCTTTATCGAGGAAGTCGAGGGTTGACTTGGTCACCACATGTACCTTGACGGTAGCAGGTGTTTCTCCCTGCCAGCGATAGACCAGTTTGCCGCCATCGGTACCTACGGTATAAGGCATCAGGGCGATGCCGCTCAGGGTACGGCCCATATATGGGATCACTGTCCATTTGGCCTGACTGGCGTCCGTGCGGCTGTAGGTATGCTCGGCCTCCATGCTGATATACCCGTGACGAGGACTGAAGGTGGAACCTGTAGCGGGTTGAGCTACCTCTTTCAGTTCAGGACATACGTCGGCAGGGAACCAGTCGTTCCATTCCGTATAACTGATATGTTTCTGAGTCATCATACCATCCCACTTACCACCGGCAATCTCTTTGTTGTACTGCAGGTTCAGCAGTGAGTCACGTTTGAAGGCCTGGCGACAGCGTTCTGCCCAGCAGTTGGCATCGGGATCGCCTTGCTCTGCCAGCTTCAGGTTCATGGCCTGGGCGTAGTACATCTCGTAGATATTACCCATCGCCTGCACGGGGAAGAGGATGATTTGGCGGTAGGCATCCTGATATTCTGGCTTCAAAGTGATAAACTGGCGCAGGGCGCGAGCCTCCAGGGCTAGGTATTCTGCCACCACCTTGGCAAATTCATCGGTGGTATAGGTGCTGGCATCGAGCATTTCAGAGGTGATGCGACCATTGTATTTGCTAACGAGGTTCAGGATCGAGGCAGCTTCACAGGCCTGATCTTCGCCGAAGGTCTCTGCACAGAAGGTTCGGGTATGACAGAGCAGGTTGTCTGCGTGGTATTTCTTGGGATTCCATGCCATGTCCATGAAAAGCTGGATGGGATATTCCATTGGCTTCAGGTCACCCACATTAAGGATCCAGAGTTTCTGAATGCCGCCGTTGTAGGCCAGCTGCAACTGTTCCCACATGTTCTGTGTCGGGGTGACGTTGATCCACTTGGTGTTACGGGGTGCACCTACGTAATCCACATGGTAATAGAGTCCCCAGCCACCTTTACGCTTCAGCTCTTCAGCAGTCGGCAGTCGGCGCACATTACCCCAGTTGTCATCGCAGAGCAGCACGGTCACGTCATCAGGCACACGCAGACCAGCATCATAGTAGTCCTGTACCTCTTTATATAGAGCCCAGATCTGTGGTGTCTCCTTAGCTGGGCGCTTCGTTACCTCCTTGATGATGCGGCGCTGGTTGTCAATGATATTCTCCAACAGCTTGGTATCGGTGCTGTTGCCCATCGCCTCGTCGCCGTCGCCACGCATACCGATAGTTACGATGTCATCCGTTCCTTTCATACGCTCGATACCCTCATGGAAGAAACGGTCAAGGTTCTCCTTGTTGGTGGTATAGTTCCAGGCTCCCCAACCCTTACGGTCTCGGGCATACTCCTGGTGGTTTCGTGCCATCGGCTCATGGTGAGAGGTTCCCATCATGATACCCATCGCATTGGCTGTCTTCAAGTTTTCCGGGTCATCGGCATAGAAAGCCCAATTCCACATGGCCGGCCACAAGTAATTACCTTTTAAGCGTAGGATAAGCTCAAACACTTTGGCATAGAAATGGTGGTCACCGTAGTCCGTACCGAAGGTGTTCTTTACCCAGGAGGTGAGACAAGGTGCCTCGTCGTTCAGGAACAGTCCGCGATAACGTACGGCAGGTTCACCATCGGTGAATTCGCCTTTCTGGATATAGAGGCCGCTGTGCTTCTCTACAGGCACATCAGCCCAGTAGTACCAGGGTGAGACACCAATCTGGCGTGACAGCTCGTAGATACCATATACCGTACCGCGCTTATCACTACCGGCAATCACAAGCTGGTTGCCGATAGTCTTGATGATAAATTTCTCCGTTTTGCCCTTCAGGTCTCTGAGCAAGCCCTGCTTCACCCAGGTGTCAATCTGCTTGTTTACACCCACCGTTCCGATCAGAATCGTTGGTGTAGCCTCGTTGAAGATGGGTTTCAAACCTGTAACTTGTTCAAAGTCGTTTTGTAGATTAGTAGTGGCAAGTTGTACGCAAGTATGCTCTTCAGCGGCATAGCCGATGGTGGGTTGTTGCAACTGCCACGTCTCAGTTTGAGGTCGGAAAGTTACAAACTGGTCTGCAGCCTTGGCAGATTGAGGAATGATGAGACATAGACTCATCCATAGTGCCACACTTGTCTGACGAATTATTCTTTTTTTCATTGGCCTGTTTTTGGTTTTAATTTGTCGGCAAAGGTACAAAAAAAATCGAAAGTATATGTACACGGATGTTTCATATACTTTCGAAAATGTTTCAGGATACTATGTATCTACGATTAAAATTCGAGAATTAGGCTTTGACGAGGCTTAAGATCGAAATTTTTGGAGATGTCGTAATAGCAGCCGGTAAGAATATCCTTAGCCTTAGTAGTAGCGCCGATAATTTCCATATAGCGCTTTACATCCATGGTGGCAGGCTGGCTGGTGCCATTAAGAATCGTGAGCACTGTATTACCTTCATATTGGCGGGCAATGACATAGATGCCATTATAAGGAATGAATTGTGTCTGTGCCCCCTTTGCAATTGTTTCGTTGCCCTGTCGCCAATGAAGGAGTCGGCTTGTCCATTGGAACATGGCCTGTTCAGCCTTTGTGCGTCCTTCTTTAATAAAGGCATTATGCTCGTCGCCTGGGAATCCGCCAGGAAAGTCTTTACGTACGTTACCGTCAGTAATTTCCTTTGTACCGTTCATCAGGATCTCAGTACCATAATAGAGTTGTGGGATGCGATTTACAGTGAGTAAGAGGGCGAGTGCCTGTTTCAATGCCAGTGTGTCGCAGCCATCACCCAAGAAACGGTCGGTGTCGTGATTCTCGATAAAGGCCATCACACTCGATGGATTAGGGTAGAGGTAATCATAGACAAACGAATAATATAGACGATTCAGTCCTTTCCAGAAACCATCGGTTTCCTCGTCCTTGGCCTGTGTCAGCTTGTCGAAGAAGCTGAAGTCCATAACGGTCTTCAGGTAGGAGTTGTTTTTGGCAAGTTTCGAGTCCTTCTGCCAAGTGGCGGTATAGGCAGGTTCTGTGACCCATGTCTCACCAACAGTGTTGAAGTTAGGATACTCATCATCGAGTTCTTTCATCCATTGAGCCATAGCGTTATCATAGGCATAAGGATAGGTGTCCATGCGGATACCATCGATACCGACAGTCTCAATCCACCAAATGCTATTTTGGATAAGATAGCGCATGAGATGAGGATTATGTTGGTTGAGGTCGGGCATAGAGGGAACAAACCATCCTTCTGTTGTCTCCTTCAGATCAATTTTCGAAGCGTAAAGATCCACAATGGGGGTTAGCTTATAACTGGTCTGGAGGTATTTGCTCTTGGCAGGCTCCGAACCATCAGCATTCGCTGTGAAACCTGTCATAGGGTCGCGTCCACTGGCATCCTCGTTAAGCCAGTCTGGTGTATTGAGCCAGTCTTTAGAAGGCATATCTTTCGTCCAAGGGTGTTCAAAACCGCTGTGGTTGAAAATCATGTCCATTACCACTTTCAACCCCTTGGCGTGAGCCTCGTCACAAAGCCGTTTATAGTCTTCGTTGGAACCGAAACGGGAATCAACCTTATAATAATTTGTTGTAGCATATCCATGATAGGTGGAGAAACCATTTTCGGTGTCTGGAGAATCGTTTTCGAGCACAGGCGTGAACCAAAGAGCGGTTACGCCAAGCTCTTTGAAGTAATCAAGGTGTTCGCGGATGCCATTAAGATCACCCCCATGACGTAGAGAAGGTTTCGTGCGGTCTTCTTTATAGCTACGCATACCCTTGATCTGCTTGGGGTGGTTGGCTCCTTGTGCAAAACGGTCTGGCATAAGCATATAAAGCACATCGGCATTGGTGAAACCCATGCGCTCTTCCCCCTTCTTTTCGCGAGCCTTGAGCTGATAAGCTACCTTCGTCTTGCCGAAGTTCAGGGTCATCGTACCAGGCTGAGCATCTCCGAGGTTCAGGTAGATGAGTAGATAGTTCGGGGAGTCGAGGCGTACCAGACTATCAATTGTCACACCAGGATAGTCGGTGGTGACACTTGCTACATCGCGGATTCCCGCGCCATAGACCATCAACTGCAAAGAGGGGTTCTTCATTCCTACATACCAATCGGTAGGCTCAATTCGGTCAATCACAGTTTTCTTTGCTGCACTCATCGTCAATACGTTTGCCATCATAATGGCAGTTATAAGAAATAGTCGCATAATGTTTTTAGTTTATACTTTCGATGCAAAGATAAGTAATTATTCCGCAGGTTGTATGCTTTGGGACTGTTTTTCTTTCAGTTGTAAGGATAAACGTTTGCACAACCGGAGGTGAAGGAATGAGCAATAGAAAAGTTTAGGCGATTTTTATCCAATATCAGAAAAATAGTTGTATCTTTGCAGCGATTATATATAATAATGTGTAAATAATAACTAGCATGATGATACAACTAAAGAAGATGATTGTGGCAATGATAGGTTGCCTGATAATGACAGTAGCCAATGCGCAAAGTGTACGTGAGACGATCCGGTTGGATAAAGGTTGGAAGTTCAAACTGGGTCATGCTGCTGATCCGCAGAAGGACTTCGGCTGTGGAACGGAGTATTTTAACTATCTGACAAAGGCTAACTCGATTCATAACGAGGGACCGTATGCTCAGAAATTCGATGATGCAGGCTGGGAGGAAGTACAGGTGCCTCACGACTGGGTGGCTACTCTGCCTTATGCCTCTGAGGCCAGTCATTCTCATGGTTATAAGACTGTAGGCTGGAAGTATCCAGAGACGAGCGTAGGTTGGTATCGTAAGCTGGTGAAGATCGGCGAAGAGGATCTTGGCAAACAGATAGAGCTACGCTTTGACGGTATCTTCCGGAATGCCCAGGTGTGGTTCAACGGTTTCTATATGGGTACGGAGCCGAGCGGTTATGTGACTCAGGTCTTCGATATCACACCTTATATTAAATATGGTGAGGACAACCTGATCTGTGTCCGTGCTGATGCTTCGCTCGAGGAGGGATGGTTCTATGAAGGAGCTGGCATCTATCGTGATGTCTGGCTTGAGAAGAAGGCTCTGGTGAGTGTGGCTCCCTTCGGTACATTCGTCTATGCCAAACTGCAAAAACCCTATACTGTAGCAGAACTCGTGGTGGAGACAGAGGTGAAGAACAACAGTCTGAAGGACAGCCAATGTAATGTATCGCAGCGTTTGCTCGATGCTGAGGGCAAGGAGGTGGCGAAGTCTGCCCCACAGACACTCTGCCTGAAGGCGAAGGAGACTATAGGTTGCAAGCAGCAGCTCACCGTCAGCCAGCCCCATCTCTGGAGCACTACCGATCCTTATCTCTATCAGGTGGAGACCACCGTCATGCAGGATGGTCAGGTCGTGGATGTTTACCTGACAACGACAGGTATCCGTGATATCGCCTTCGATGCAGAAAAGGGTTTCATCCTCAACGGACAACAGTTGAAACTGAAGGGTGTAAACCTGCATCAGGATCATGCCGGTGTGGGTTCCGCAATTCCGGATGCACTACAGGCTTGGCGCATCAAACAACTGAAGCAGTTTGGTTGCAACGCTTATCGTGCCTCTCACAATCCGATGACACCAGCTCTGCTCGACGTCTGCGATCGTGAGGGTATCCTTGTTATCGACGAGAACCGTCTGATGGGTATCAACGAGGAACACCTGCGTCTGTTGGAGCGGATGATCAAACGCGATCGCAATCATCCAAGCATCATCCTCTGGAGCGACGGAAATGAGGAATGGGGACTTGAGAACACCGTTCAGGGCATACGGGTGGCTGAATCCATGCGTGAATATACGAAACTGTTTGACCCCACGCGCCACAGCACTATTGCCAATGCTGGAGGTTCCGAGCTGATTAAGGGTCTCGACGTGGTGGGCTTTAACTATATCGTTCAGAACGATGTGGATAACCGTAAGCAGACAAACCCCTTGTGGAAGATCGTCGGAACGGAAGAGACTACGGGTTGTGGTACACGTGGTTGGTATTTTGACACCCCTGATTATCCAGGTCGTATGATCAGTATCAACCGCACGGATAAGCCCGGTGTTGAGAATGTCATCGAACGCGGCTGGAAGTTCTATGCCGAGCGTCCCTGGGCAGCCGGACTCTTCTACTGGACAGGCTTCGACTATCGGGGTGAACCCAATCCGCTCAAGTATCCTGCTACCGATTCCGAATTTGGTATCCTTGACTATTGCGGATTCCCCAAGGATGAGGCTTTCTACCTGAAATCGTGGTGGACGGAGATCCCTGTGCTTCATATTTTCCCTCACTGGAACCTGCAGGGACATGAGGGTGAAGAGGTGGAACTCTGGGCTTACAGCAACTGCGATGAGGTGGAACTGATTGTGAATGGCAAAAATCTGGGACGTCAGACGATGCCTTGTAATGGACACCTGAAATGGAAAGCCGTTTATCAGCCTGGCAAGGTGGTTGCCATCGGCTACGAGAAAGGCAAACGGGTGATGACACAGACCATTGAGACCACCAAGCCTGCCGCAAAGACAGTGCTGAAGACAGATCGTCAGACGATCACTGCTGATGGGCGCGATCTCGCTGTTGTAACCATCGAGGTACAGGATCAGAAGGGTCGTATCGTACCTGATGCCTGTCCGAAGCTGACTTTCCGATTGGAGGGACATGGCCGTATCCTCGGTGTCGGCAATGGCGATCCGATGTATCTGGGTGAGGATCATCCAAAGGAGAAGGATTGTCACACGTTCAGCATTCCCGCCTTCAACGGTCTGGCACAAGTGCTGGTACAGAGTGGCGACGAGGCAGGCACACTTCAATTGAGCTGTGAAGCTGAGGGACTAAAGTCGTCTTCTCTCCAGATAACGACACGTCATTGAACCAATCAAAAACGGATTTTAATAAATATCAATCGTATGAACAAAACTATCAAGACTTTGGTGCTGGCAGCAGTGTGTTGCCTCAGCGCATCGGCACAGGAGAAACTTTTCCAGAGTGCTAACGTACAATCACCTGTTATCAATGGTGATGGAACTGTAACCTTCAACCTCTTTGCCCCGAAGGCCATCAAGGTAGAGGTGACTGGCGACTTCCTACCCACACAGCAGATCGATATCCCGGGCGGTGGCAAGTACGACGCCCCTGGTGTGGCTCAATTGAAGGAAGGACCTAACGGCGTGTGGAGCTACACCACCGACAAACTGGCTCCTGAGATGTACAGTTATACCTTTAATATTGATGGTCTGACAGGGGTGAAGGATCCTGCCAACATCTACGTGAACCGCGACATCGTATCGTTCACCAACATCTTCATCGTCAGCGACGAGAAAGGCGACAAGGGCGACCTGTACAAGGTGAACGAGGTGCCCCACGGTAACCTCTCAAAGGTGTGGTACAACAGTCCTACCCTGAAGATGCAGCGCCGCATGACCATCTATACCCCTGCCGGCTACGACAAGGGTGGCAAGTATCCAGTGCTTTACTTGCTTCATGGCGCTGGTGGCGATGAGAACGCCTGGAGTGAGCTGGGACGTGCAGCGCAGATCCTCGATAACCTGATTGCCACTGGTAAGGCCAAGCCGATGATTGTGGTGATGCCGAATGGTAATCCTAACTGTCAGGCTGCCCCTGGTGAGTGGTCTTGGGGGATGTACACACCGGGTTTCCGTGATAGTGGTACTGGTCCTACAGCTCCTGCCGCAGCTTCTATTCCTGAGAGCTTCATGGATATCGTGAATTATGTGGATGCCAATTATCGCACAATTAAGACCCGAGCCGGACGTGCTGTTTGTGGTCTGTCAATGGGTGGTGGCCATACCTTCCACGTGAGCTTACTTTATCCCAACACCTTCGATTATTACGGACTGTTCTCTGCCGGACTCCATTGGGGGAAAGGTCAGATAATGGGTACTCCCTTTGCCGATCAGATTAAGGATGATGCAGATTTTGCGAAGAAGTCAGCTCGTTTGTTTGGAAGCAAGCCCAAGCTTTATTGGATGGGAATGGGTAAGACCGACTTTCTTTATCAGAGCACGGTCGATCTTCGTAACTACTGGGACAGCAAGGGTTACAAATACGAGTATGTAGAGACCGATGGTGGACATATCTGGCGCAACTGGCGTATCTATCTCACCATGTTCGCCCAGAAGATCTTCAAATAAAAAGTAATGCAAAAGAAAATCCCCGGCCATGCGGTCGGGGATTCTTTGTATGTTGCATTGTTTTATGCAAACGGATTCTCTGTGGGATAGAAGTTACCCTTCGGGAAGTTGTAGTCAATCTCGTCAACGGGGATACCCATGTACTTGAGAACCTCCCAGAGATACTTACCCTGATGACCGAACATCACAGCGCAGTGGTGTGGGTAGTGCTTCTCGATGAGGACGTGACGATAGAAGCGGCTCATGTTCTTGATACCGAAGATACCGATAGAACCGAATGAGCGGGTAGCTACTGGGATTACCTCACCCTGAGCGATGTAAGCGCGGAGCTTGGTGTCAGCAGTTGACTGCAGACGATATACAGTAGCCAGACCTGGCTGGATGTCACCCTCAAGGGTACCGTTGGTTACCTCAACAGGCAGAGCGCGAGCCATAATGCGCTGGAAGCACATCTGACAGTTGCAAACCTTGCTTGAAGCAGTGTTTCCGCAGTGGAAGCCCATGAAGATCTCCTTCTCGGTGTAGCTGTCGCAAGCAAACTTCTTGCCCTTGATGCTCTCCTCGTACATATCCTGAGGAACGGTGTTGTTGATGTCGAGCAGGGTCACAGCGTCCTGGCTGATGCAGGTGCCGATGTACTCACTCAGAGCGCCATAGATATCAACCTCACAAGCCACGGGGATACCACGACCAGTGAGACGGCTGTTCACGTAGCAGGGTACGAAGCCGAACATGGTCTGGAAAGCAGGCCAGCACTTGTTTGCCATAGCCACGAACTGACGAGAACCCTTATGAGCCTCAATCCAGTCTGTCAGTGTCAGCTCATACTGGGCGAGCTTAGGCAGCACTGAAGGAATCTTATTACCTGTACCGAGCTCAGCAACCATATCCTTCACCACACCATCGATACGGGGATCGCCCTGGTGCTTCTGGAAAGCCTCGAGCAGGTCGAGCTCTGAGTTCTCCTCGATCTCAACATCCAGGTCATACAGCGCACGGATAGGAGCGTTACAAGCCAGGAAGTTGTTAGGACGGGGACCGAAGCTGATGATCTTCAGGTTCTGCAGGCCAACGATAGCGCGGGCGATAGGCAGGAACTCGTGGATCATCTCAGCGCACTGACCAGCGTCGCCAACGGGCTCCTCTGGGATATAGGCGCGGGTCTTGCGCAGGCTCAGAGCCTGGCTGGCATTCAGCATACCG
>CADCFA010000032.1 GCA_902800595.1 uncultured Prevotellaceae bacterium
GCAAAAGCCATTAGTAACTCTGTTCCTGCTCTGTTTGTTCCCTATGGGAGCACTGGCTCAGAACGTTGTAAAGGGAACAGTGAATGATGAAGCAGGCGAACCGGTTATCGGTGCGACTGTGAAAGTTAGTGGAAGTAATGCCGGCTCTATTACCGATTTTGACGGTAAGTTCTCTGTCCAGGCTGCTTCTAACGCCACTCTCGAGATTTCTTATGTCGGCTACGTGCCTCAGAAAGTAAAGGTGGCTGGTAAAAGTGACATTACAGTCGTTCTGAAGGAAGACGCCCAGATGCTGAACGACGTCGTGGTTATCGGTTACGGTACCATGAAAAAGAGCGACATCTCTGGATCTGTAGCAACCATCAACAAAGAGCAGATGGAGCGCAAGGTTCCTGTGAACGTCGCCCAGGCCCTGCAGGGTGCTGCTGCCGGTGTGATGGTTACCAATCAGGATGGTGCGCCTGGCACAAAGTCAGCTATCCGCATCCGTGGTATCGGTACCATCAACGGTGATGCCAATCCTCTCTATGTGGTGGACGGTGTACAGTGCGGAACCAACGCCGATTTCGTGAACCCAGCCGACATCGAGAGCATCGAGGTGTTGAAGGATGCCTCTGCAACCGCCATCTACGGTTCTGCAGGTGCCAACGGTGTGATCATGATCACCACCAAGCACGGTCAGAAGGGTAAGATGAATATCAACATCACTGCTGACATCGGTATCCAGACCCTGCCTTACAAGCTGAAGACCCTTACTGGCGATGCTTATGCCCGCTCAATCCGCGAGTCAAAGGCTAACGACGGTGCTACGCTGAGCAACCAGATCTGGAACGAGGCCTATGACGGCAAGCGCAACCTGATCGACTGGCAGGACCAGATGTATCGTACTGGTCTGAAGCAGCAGTATGGTATCTCTGCCAGCGGTGGTAACGAGAAGACCCAGTATAACTTCTCTCTGGGCTATCTTGACAACAAGGGTATCATCGTGAACACCAAGTACAACCGTCTGACCGCACGCGCTGGCGTCAAGTCAAAGGTGAACGACTACATCGAGTTCGGTGGTGACATCAACTATATGTATTCTACTATTCAGGGTAACAACATCGGTCTTGGTAACAACCAGAACCTGTCTTCACAGCGTGATATCGAAGGTGAATGTGGTGAACCCCGACGGCACCTTCGGTGGTAGTAAGGCTCCGACACCTGACGGTTGGGAAGGTATGACCGCTGGTGCACAGAACCCATACGCCACACAGATGGAGATTGGCCGTGAGACCCGTAACTCACGTGTTTCTATCAACCCCTATATCGATATTACACTGCTCAACCTGAAGGAGCATAAGCTGAACGTTCACTCAATCGCTTCCTGGACTCAGACCAACTCTGACAACGACGAGTTCTCTGGTATGTACAAGCGTTACAACATGGTTGGCGGTAAAATGACTCAAGTTAACTACGAAGGCCGTGACAAGGAGTATTACAACTTCGGTCTCGGCCAGAGCAAGGGTCTCTCTAAGAGCATCGAGACTTACCTGACCTATAACTGGAATACGGACTTCCACAACTTGACCTTCATGATTGGTAATACAGTCAGCGATTACGAGGGTTCTTGGGTAAATGCCAGTGCGCACTCCTTCCCATTTGCAACCAACCGTCTGATTTCTCTGACCGAAGATAAGGAATCTATTAATGGTAACGGTGGTTTCAATGCTAAAGTTCGTACAATTTCTTACTATGGCCGTCTGGTTTACAGCCTCTTCGACCGTTATATTCTGACAGGTACTGTTCGTCGTGACGGTTCTTCTAACTTTGGTTCAAACAACCGTTGGGGTACCTTCCCATCAGTAGCTGGTGCTTGGCGTATCTCCGAGGAAAAGTTCATGAAGGATGTGAAGTGGATCAATAACCTGAAGCTCCGTGTGGGTTGGGGTCAGACCGGTAATGCCGGTAATATTGCAGGACGTGCAGACTACGCTCTTGCTACAGCAGAAACTACTTACCAGTTCTATAAGGAAGGTGCTGGTGGTGGTCCTACAGGTAGTTTCAATCGTTATATAGGTGCTTATGCTCCTCTGGTTGACAACAACCTGAAGTGGGAGACCAACGAGCAGTTGAACTTCGGTTTGGACTTCGGTCTGCTGAACGGTGACCTCAATATTACTTTGGATTATTTCGTCAAGAAGACTAAGGACCTGCTGCTGGAGCGCCAGATTCGTCCTTCTGCAGGTTACTCTTCTATCTACACCAACTTCGGTCAGATCAACAACTACGGTTTCGAGTTCTCTGTCAACTACAACAAGCGTTTGAACAAGGACTGGACTATCAACGTGGCCTTCAACGGTTCTACGCTGAAGAACGAGATCAAGGAGATGGGCGTTGACTACACTTCTACCTGTAGTGGTAGCAACGGCACCTATTCTGCAGACGACATCGACGGTTCAAATATCGGTGCTGTGAATGGTACGGGTTTCCTGTGGAATGACCACTCTATCTGCCGTGAGGGCGAGGCCGTAGGCTCTTACTATGGTTATAAAGTTGCTGGTG
Organism: uncultured Prevotellaceae bacterium; assembly: GCA_902800595.1. Taxonomy (GTDB): domain Bacteria; phylum Bacteroidota; class Bacteroidia; order Bacteroidales; family Bacteroidaceae; genus Prevotella. The sequence continues at coordinate 2,545 of CADCFA010000032.1, forward strand.
TCATCACCAATGACGAAATGCTGGCTAAGGCCAAGGCTCAGGGACAGGATAAAGCCCAGATGGGTGACTTCCTCTTCGTGGATACTGATGGTAACGGCACACTGAACGATAGCGATCGCCAGATTCTCGGCAACGGTCTGCCTTCATTCAACTACGGTCTGAACCTCAGCGCCACCTATAAGAACTGGGACTTCAGTATCTATACCTATGGTGTATTCGGCATGAAGATCCTCTCTTACTCTAAGATGCGTTACAGTATCATGAACCCATCTGATGACTCTTGGACACCGGCCCTGTTGGAGGATAGCTACAACAATATGTGGAGTCCTACCAATCCTAACGCTTCATTGGCTCGTCTGACCCGTCTTGATGACAACAAGAACGCTCGTATCAGCGACGCTTGGATTGTGAACGGTGACTTCTTCAAGATCAGCAACCTCCAAATTGGTTACACGTTGCCACGTGACCTCGTCAAGAAGGTGCTGCTGCAGAATGCCCGCGTTTACTTTGCCATTCAGAATCTCGCCACCATCTCTGGTTATAACAAGTACGGTGATCCTGAGATCGGTCAGGGTAGTGTGATCTACACTGGTCTTGATACTGGTCGTTATGCAACACCTCGTACCTTCCAGTTCGGTGTGAACGTAACATTCTAAACTTGGTAGTTAAGTAGTTAAGAAGTTAAGAATAAAAAGTTTAAAGAACAACAAATATGAAGACAAGATATTATATTTTCGGAGCTGCGCTGTGCGGTATGATGGGCCTGGGCCTGACATCCTGCAACAATGATAAGTTCCTGGACGTAACAAGGTATGACGTTGCAGACCTTCAGTATCAGTTTGAGAGTGATCATGCTGCACGTGTCAGTTTGAATGGTATTTATGTATATAATAATGTAAGTAAGCAGGACAATAGCTGGGGTTACAAGCCCAATCTTTTTACCGGTAGCCATCCGACCATGGATACCCAGTGTACGGGTTGGGACGTGAAGTTCCTCAACCAGACCTGGGATGCCAACGTAGGTGAACTTGGTGAAGGCTGGGCTCACGCCTACGCAGCCATTGGTCGTGCCAACCTTTATTTGGATGGTCTTGAGAAAGCAAAAGACATCAGCGAGGAAGCTAAGAGGCTTTGTGGAGCTGAGGCTCATGCGCTTCGCGGCTATTTCTATACCTGGCTGGCTACCACTTTCGGTCGTGTGCCTATGCTGAACACCGGTGAGGACTTCAACAACACGCCTAACAAGGCTGCCGCTGAGACCTACGAGGAGATGTGGGACTTCATCATCGCTGACTTCCAGGCTGCTGCTGAGGGGCTGGATTGGAAACCTTACAATAATGAATATGGCCGTTGCACCAAGGGTATGGCAAAGGCTTACCTAGCTGACGCCTACATGTGGAAGGCCTACCGTTGCCCGGATCAGGCTGCTCAGCTGTATCTCAAGGCAAAGGAAGAGCTGAAGAGCATTATCGACAGTGGTACCTATGAGCTTTCTACCAACTTCGCAACTAACTGGGATCCCGCCGGCTTCTGGAACAAGGAGTGCGTTTGGGCGATGTGTTCTGACGAAGGTGGCCAGTGGAGCAGCTGGGGTGCCGACCGTACTATCACCTTCTGTAATCCTAACATGTTCAAGTGGTTCACCGCTTGTCCTGAGAACGGCGGTTGGGGTTCACAGTACCTCTCATGGGAGTGGTATGATTGCTATGAGCCCGGTGATACCCGCCGTGATGCGTCTTGCGCAACTGGTGCTATACCTGAAGATCAACTGGCTAAGTATGGCATTGAGAAGTCAAAAGTCGTTTATGGATATCATCCCTATCTGAAGGACTCTGTCGGTATGAAGAATAATGCGGGCTTTGTTGATAAACCGCACAAAAATGCTGAAGGTGTTGTAGTAGGAACCAAGACCATGCAGTTCCACTTCACCAACGGTGAGTTTGCTCCTGCTATCTGGACGACTAAGATCTGGCGTAATGCATATGCTGATGGTAACTCTTGGGGTACACAGATGTGGTCGCCGACCATCATCTACGGCAAGCGTTATGCCAACGTGCTGCTCGACTATGCTGAGTGCTGCTTCCGCACTGGTCAGGATGATGAGGGCTGGAAACAGTTGGATATCCTCCGTAATCGCGCCTGGGGTAACTTGACCATCGGTCAGGACTACAAAAAGTACTTTGCTCACTTCAACAAAGTATATGATGGCAATGGCAAGTCTATCACCATGACCGAATATCCTGTTGGTGTGCTGACAGCAACTGTTACTGTTCCTTCTGCAAAGGAATACTACACCAAGCTGCAGGCTACACCAAACCGTGTAGGTTACACTCATACCTCTGAGGCTTGGAAGGTGGCTGTGAACGAGGAGCGTCGTAAGGAGTTCAACTCTGAGTGGTGTCTCTGCCCAGATATGATCAAGTCTGGTTATATCGAGGATCACATCAACTATAACTATCCGAAGGATAACGGTGGTGATGATTACGCTAACTATCCTTGGTCAAAGCGTGAATTCGACTTCGACATCAAGAAGATGGATATGCCAATCCCTGCTGCTGAGATTATGAAGAATACGCTTCTTAAGCAGAATCCTGGATATTAATATTAAAGTATAAAACGTGTTTATCCCCTGCCACCACAAATGGCAGGGGATTTTCAACAGCACGTTTTGGTTTTGTTAGTTGGAGGTGCTGAGTCGCGAGACCCGGCACCTTTTTTTGGATTACAACATCTCGATCCGCAAGCCCTTCACCGTGCGCCATTGGAATATACCATATCGGGTATAATGGTAATAAAAAATATTAATTTTATACCTAATATGGTATATTTTTGAGAAAATTTGTCTATATTTGTACCCGTTAAGGTATAATTGCGATGACTTTATCTGAATATATTAAGCAAAAGCGAAAGAAAAATGGGCTCTCCCAGGTTGAATTGGCTGAGAGGGCTGGTGTTGGACTCAGGTTTGTCAGAGAGCTTGAACAAGGCAAGCAGACATTGAGAATGGATAAGGTAAATGACGTATTGGCTTTGTTTGGCGATTGTCTTGCACCAGTAAAGAATGATAGCGTATGAAAAAAGCTGGGATCTACGTTAATGATTTATACTGTGGTGTCCTTACTGAAGATGAAGAGGGATTCCATTTTGTCTATGACGAGGCGTATGTTGCTCAGCCAAATGCCATTCCTGTAAGTCCTACGATGCCATTGACCGTCCAACAGTACGATAAAGAAATGATGTTCCCTGTATTTGACGGACTCATTCCAGAGGGTTGGCTTTTGGATATAGCATCATCGTCATGGAAAATCGATCCACGCGACAGGATGTCGCTCTTGATGGCATGCTGCAAGGATTGTATCGGAAACATCAGCGTAAAACCATTGGACCATGAGTAAATGTTTGTATTGTTATAAAGAGCTGGAAGAAGATCAGGTGGATTTTCACCCAAGTTGTGCACGCAAGTTCTTTGGTAGCGAAACGGCTCCTATTCTTCCTTATACGCGTGATAATATGTCGGAGCTTGCCCGTCAAGTTATCCGCACCAGTGCATCCATAACAGGCGTGCAGGCTAAGATGTCGCTCGATGTGGATCGTGGTGGAAAAAATGAGCCCTCTAAATTTACCATCGTAGGCCTTTGGGGTAAGTATATCTTCAAACCGCAAAGCGGCAAGTACCCATGCCTGCCAGAGTTAGAAGACTTAACGATGAAGATGGCCGAAACGGCTCATATCCGCACAGCTCGGCATACGCTCGTCCGGCTTGCTGATGGTGAACTGGGGTATCTTACTCTCAGAATGGATCGGGGACGACATGGAGAGAAGATATCCATGCTTGACATGTGCCAACTTACCAATCGACTTACCGAGCATAAATACTATGGTACCTACTTGCAGTTGGCAGAATCGATCAAGAAGTACTCATCAGCTCCCATGCTTGATGTTCAGCGATTTTGGGAGGTGGTTTTGTTTTCATGGATTACCGGGAACTCCGATATGCACTGCAAGAACTTCTCGCTGATAGATAACGGGAATGGAGAATATGTTCTGTCTCCTGCCTATGATTTACTGGCTGTACTGTTGGCCGATCCTCACGATACAGAAGAGATGGCAATGACCTTTTCTGTAGGGGGCGAGAAAAGCGGTTTCGACCGTAATACCTTCATGACTGCCTTCACTCATAGTGGCATTCCCGCTACAGTGGCAAACAAAATGATAGAACGAATGAAATCCTTCCTGCCTAAGTGGAAAACTCTCATCGACGAATCCTTCCTGCCTGATGAGATGAAGGCCGACTATCATCTATTATTGAGCAAACGAATAGAAGTGTTATCCTTCACCGTGCGATAACTTATCTCTCCTTCACCCAATACACCATGCCATAGGACTTGCGGTCGCTGAGGAATTTACACTCGGGGCGGTTGAGGAAGTTACCTATCTTGATATAGGCGCCCTCGTCTTCGGCATAAGCCCCCTTGAATGCTTTCTTCAGTCGGGCAGAGATGTCCTTCAGCGTCATCCACTGACCACCCTCTGGATCTGTCTCCGGGGGGCCTGCTGGTTTCTCGAAGAGCGACAACAGCTGTTCACCGAGCTGACTCAGCTTCTGATAGCGCAGGTTATGCTCCATCAGGGCATGCTCTTCCTCACGGGTGAGATGGTAGCGCTGCCGTTGGCGCGACACCTCATATTCCAACTGGGCATAGAGCTGCGGATAGTCGATGGGCGTCTCATAATCAATGTCGCCCTCCACGCTGACACAGATAAACCTTCGGCTGCCACTGGGATCCGTCAACGGCGTACTCTCGTTGGTGGTGCCGATGAATGAGGCATAGCGGCGATGACTGGAAAAGGCTTTGCCATAGGGTGGACGATATTTCAGGTCGGCAGTTGAGACGAGATACTTCAGCACAATCTGCTGCCGCTGGGTGATCTTGTCAAACTCGTCGAGATTGATGAGCGCAAACGAGGTCAGTCCCAGATTCAGGTCGTGCTCATTCTTGAAGTTGATACGGTCGTTGTAGTATTCACGCTGGTCTCTGGGCAGCAGGAGCCGGCAGAACGAGGTCTTGCCACAGCCCTGACGACCAATCAGGATCGGTACGAGCGCATTGCCCGTGAGCTGGCCCTTGCCTCGCCACATTGCCACCATCGAGCGCATCCAGATATGGAAGAGATGGGGCCACTCCTCATAATCGGTCTTGATGCGTCGCGCCAGCGGCTCCACACGATCCTTGCCATCCCATTTGGGCAGGTGATCCAGAAAGTCCGTCATTGGCTCGTAGAGTTCGATGTCATCGGAGTTCACGTAGCGGTTGATGTCCTTGTCCCAGCATTTCACCCCCTGCGAAAGTGCCCTCATCGTGATCGAGTTGCGCGCCTCCTCTGTCAGATCCTGATAGCTGAAGCCGTAGCCTGTCCGCATCCGGTATTCCGCCACGCCTCGCATCACGTTCTTCCGCAGTTCGTAGTTAGCATTGAGAAACATATCCACCTTCATCATCAGCAGTGTCTCGGCAGGGATATTCTTCAGGGGCTTCGTGATGTTCTTGCGCTGACGGTATTTCCGCTCGTGCTCATCACGATAGGCATTCTCAAACACCTTCTTCACCAGATTGGGATTCTTGCCGAGTGAATGACTGAACATCGCCAGGCGCTGTGCTACTGCCATCGCGAGTCCTGACTCCTGACAATAGCCTGCCAGTCGCGTGAGAATAAGATGGGTGCGCCCTTCCTCCTCCGTGACACCTACCACGTCATCGTAAGCCTTCGAGAGACAGTATTCATAAATCAGGTTCATGGCGTGAACATTATCGACACCAGGCAACAGCTTCTCCTGTTTCTCAGCGTAGAGCGTCACAGGCTGCACAGCCTTCGCCACCTCAGAGTCGTCAGTATAGAACGGCTGTGCCGAGGGGTTATAATAGAGGTTGGGATCATAGCTCAGATAACAGTCCCTGTCGCGTGTAGGCTCCAGCTTCTCGATAGTCACGCCGAGTTGCATGTTATACGCCACACGCGCTTTCTCGTAGAGGTTCGTATGGAAGCGGTTGATGTCTTCATCGCCCTCTGGCAGTCCACCTTCAAACAGCTCACCACGGCAGACCATCTTAACGCTTCGTCCGCTGGCACCCACGAATGCCAGGAGGGTATAGGGAATCTGACTGGCTCCTTTCCGCACCGCCTCTGCCTCCTCGAAGCCAGCCAGGTTGTTCACCTCCAACAGTACCAGACCATTGTAGGCTCGCATCATGCGCTGTTTGTTTCTGTTCTCCATCTGTGAGGTAAAACAGACCTTTGGAAGGTCTTTCGTATAGAGGTCGATCAACCCGTCCATGGCGTCGTACTTCTGTCGCACCTCTACCAACGGATAGACGTGCCGCAGCTGTTCACAGAGCTCCTCGTAGGTCTGCCCTTGAATGGTCTGTACGACCTCTGACAAATCCAACTGCCTGAGTGTTATGTTGTTGCGATAGTTTTTAATGATGGTAACTTTGGTCATGTTATAGTGATTTTTTAATTTCGCCTACAAAGATACAATGATTATTTGTGATAGCCAAATCTTTTGCAATTTTTCTCATTCGGAATTTTCGATTTCTCTATACATTCCTACATTTTTATTGTAATACACTGATAATAAGCTATTTAACGAATGTATAGAGCCTTCGATTTAACAATCGTCTATACATTCTAAGGGGGATAAAGGCATGTTTTCGGCTGATTCAACGGTCATCTACGACATAAAGATGACATTGTTTCATAGGTGTATTAACAATGGAAACAAATTGTTTCCCCTAGAGAAACAAAGTGTTTCATCATAGGAAACAAATTGTTTCCTTTTATGATACTGTTGTGAAACAAGTTGACAAACAGCAAGTTAAGCCTCGTATTTCCTTGAAAAAGCCTTGATTTTTCTCTAATAGTGTATAGCTGCATGTTTTCATGTAGTCTCTATACATTCATTAAAACCTTAAAGCACAATAGGTTACAAGGAAAATGTAGGAATGTATAGTGTTTTTCAATTTTTCTCGTTGAAAAATTTGTTTATGTCCAACAAAAACAGTAACTTTGCTGCCGATATGAAACAGAAAGGCCAAAAACCAATGACCCGTGAACAGATCTTCGCAGAGAAGGCCAAGACCTACGGCATCTGCTATAGTACGATCTGTCCTCTACGTGAGCACTGCCTCCACAGTCTGCTCACCAGTTATAAACCGCAAGACAGACTCTATATCGATTGCGTAAACCTGAACAATCCCAAGATGCAGCGTGAGGGCTGTCCGCTGTTTGCCAAGGATGAGCCAGTTCGCATGCCCAACGGCCTCCATACCATTTATTATAATATGCCAGGTCGTATAGAGCGTTCCATCAAGAACCACCTTATCCATGCCTATTCCCGCAAGCGCTACTACGAGTACCACAACGGCACGCGTCCCCTTACGCCCGATGTGGAGCGTTACGTCCGTGAGGTCATCAAGAGCTACGGCTGGATCGAGGAACCCCAGTTCGCCGGCTATGTCGAAGATTATCTGTGGTGATATTTCAATGGCGCACGGTGAAGGGCTTGCGGATAGAATTGCTAAAAATACTCTTTTACCGCGAACTCAAACTGGTCAATGAAAATCTGTTTAAGCAAATAACTCATCCATGGTTATCTCCTTCTGCACCATGTTGTAATAATTGTTATGAGCAATGCCGTTTGTTGTTATCATAACAAGATGAAGAGTACGTTTATCCTTTGAAAGGCTCTGGTAAGCATCAAGTTTATTTTGCAGTTCTTTTGCATAATCATGGTCTATAGTATAAGTATTTGTGGAATGTTTTATCTCGCAGATGTCTGTAAAGCCATCTGCTCGCTGCAAAATCAAGTCAATCTGCGCCCCTCGGTGCAGAGTTGTGCCACGGGTGAACCATGAACATACATTTGTCTGTACTCCAGAGATACCAAGAGCAATTTTAATCTGGCTGATATGCTGGAGACAGGCACGTTCAAAAGCATGTCCTTTCCAGGTGTTATGGGATGGTGACGTGTTGGTGTTTTGCCAATAATGTTCATCGCTAAAGGCATTTTTATTGATACAGAAGTAATAGAAAAGCGTATAGTTGTCTATTAACTGATATAGTGCATTTATCTCTGAAGTATCGGCAGAAGTAAAGCGTCGGATGAACCCACACTCCTCCAACTCTTCCAAGATAGTGGAAAATGTTCCTCCATCAGAAAGGTTACTGGCTGCAAGTATATCCTCCCTTGTCATACCAGATTTTTTCCCCTCACTTAGACATTTGATAACTTTCAGATAATTGTCGGGACGTTTGAACAGAGTGGCATAAAGAGCTTCAAATTCATCTCGCAACTGACCATTCTCTGAGAAGAACAGCTGGTCGATATTCTGCGCCACACTCAATCCTTTCTTCAGAAAACTCCAGTAATAAGGTATCCCACCAAGAATCATGTATAGTTCAAGAATGTCTTTCCTTCCAAGGGCCAGATTGGTTCCCTTTGTAAAAAGCTCACATTCGCGGAGTGTGAATGGCATGAGCTTGATGCGATTGGTTAGTCTTCCGCGAAGACCTCCTTTGTCCTTTAGGAGTTTCTTACTAATCCATGAAGTGGCACTACCACATACTATCAGTACGATGTCTTTTTCACGGCGTGCAGTTGCCCATCCGTTCCAAAAACTTTCCAAAGCCCCTATTAGATTCCCCTTGGGAGTGTCCATCCATGGAAGTTCGTCGATAAAGAGAACTTTTTTCCCTGCTGGTGCATTTATAATGAGTTGTTTTAGTAATTCGAATGCCTCTATCCAGGTTTGTGGTATTCTACACTTCATACCTGCTGCCATTAGGGAGTTCCGAAATGCTGTCAATTGCTGGTGAAGTGTCCCTTTGGCCACTCCTGTATGTTGGAAACAGAATTGGTAATTAAAGGTCTCGCGGATAAGATATGTCTTACCAACACGTCGGCGACCATAAACTGCACAAAACTGCGGCTCCTCTTTTTCAAGAAGACTAAGCAGTTCACGATGTTCTTTTTCACGTCCTATTATCATGATTATGATGCTTTTGTATATTTCCGCTGCAAATATAATAAAAATATATCTATAACCAGCGTAAATATCAATATTTCTTCATGTTTCCGCTGAAAATAACGATAATTTAACAAAACGCCAATAACTTATCTCACGGTGAAGGGCTTGCGGATCGAGATGTTGTAATCCCAAAAAAGGTGCCGGGTCTCACGACTCAGCACCTCCAACTAACAAAACCAAAACGTGCCGTTGAAAATCCCCTGCCATTGTGGTAGCAGGGGATAAACACGTTTTATTGATTCATGCAATAATTATCTATAAGCTTCATTCTGCGTTAAACTCTTTACGGCGCTCCTCGTTGACAGCAACCTTCCAAACTTCAGAAGTAAAGCCCTTTTCAGCCTTTAACATCGTGTAATAAGTCTCAGCGTCTTCTGGCTTATTGCCATTGCTGCCGAATGGGATAGGATACCAACCACTTTCTTTTGCATTTGCTGGAAGTGTATATTGACCAAAGCCATTGTCTGCTTCTTTATAGAAATCCTTCAGCTTTGTAAAGTAGCTGTTAAATTTAGCGGCCAGTTCTTTCTCATGACCATCCTCGTTGATTCCCCATGCGCGCTCGCGTAGCTTGTTGATCTGTTCCCAGCCCTTTTCTTCCTCACCAGTGCGGAAGCAGCATTCTGCATAGTCGAGCATCACATTAGCCAGACGCTTCATGTAGATGTGGTCGGGCAGCCACTGATCGCCCTGCCAGTGAGTACCGCGTCCGTTACGCCAGTGCTTGGTAGAGTAAACGGTAGGCTGAATATCACCCTTCTCTCTGTGGCAGGTATTGTAACCTACAAACTCTTGAGCAAAAGGATTGAAACCGATGGGGCAATCGGGGTCATAGAGAATTTTGTTCTTACTTTCGTCTGTCATGTCAACAGTACCAGTTCCGATGTGACCTTTATTTGCTTCGTTTGCAATCCATGCTTCTGGCTTAAAAGTCTGCTGCCAACGTAATTTTCCATAACGCTCCAACTCTGACTTTGGAAGAGTAGCGCAGACGAGAGAACCGTCACGTCGCTTGTCACCATCCTCATAAGCATCATACAACTCATAAGAGCAAGCGTAGGTTCCCCATGCACCATTGGCAGGAGCTCCGTAGTAGAAACCAGTCCAACCATGGGCACCAGACCATTTGCTGCCGTCCCAGCCGCCCCATTGGTCACCTTCGTTAAGGATTGCCTGCCAGATGGCCTCTTTACCCCATGCCTCATCTGCATCATACAGGGTCGTAAACGAACGGTTTAACTCATATGGGCCATTTTCAAGAACATCCTTCAGCGCAGCCTTTGCAAGACCATAGCACTCAGCAGCTTGGTCAGGGCAACGATATGCTTTCCACATATAAGAATCGCCTAAGTAAGCTTCAGCCATACCCTTGGTAGCACGGCCATACTCACCTTGGAAAGGCTCCCATGTCAGCAGTTCTGTGGCTTTCTTGAAGTCATTAATGATAAAGTCCCATATCGCTTCGTATGACTCAGCACGTGCCTTCGTAGGCGTATTCACGAACGTCTCTCCAGCTTCCAACAGGGGAACGCGTCCGAAAGTGGTGGCCAACCAGAAATACTGATAGCTACGGAGAGCAAGACACTCACCTTCACAGGTCTTTTTAACGGCATCAGAAAGTCCTTCTGCTGTAGCCAGACCTGCCAGATATTCGTTACAACGACCGATAGCAGCGTAAGCGTGACGCCATCCAGAGAGCAACTCAGTGGTCTGGGCATTCCAACCCTGGCGGCAGAAAGCAGCATCCCAGCCAGAAGCCTGAGAGTCCATTGTCGGGTGTGAGGTTGTGAAAACGTATGGCTTATATGGATCTGAGTTATGCACCTCATTACCAGCAAACCGTGAGAAACCTCAAGGAATTTGTCGTTGTTACAGGAAGAGAAGGCTGCAAATACCATAGCTCCTGCAATCAAACAATATAATGATTTTCTTTTCATAATAAAGTATTAACTGGAACCTGTAAAAACATTATCAAGTATTCAAAATTCTTAAGTTCTATTTTTATCAATCGCTACTTGTGTTTGTGTTTTTGTTATATTGTTAAATAAAATCGCTATATTTTCCCGATGCTTTCCAACTTTTCCATGCAAAATATGCCCTTTTCTTTTTCTGATATAAGCAGAAAAAGAGGCTGTTTTCTTAATCGTAAATCTTTACAGAAGATGTTGTTCGGATGTGCTGTTTTAGAAACGAAAAGCACACGCAAACTAAAAAACGGTCAGAGCCTGAATCAGTGCGTCGATTTGCTGGCGGCTCATGACGGCAGTTCCTTGAGAGCCGCAATCAGTTGTTCGTTATAGTCATCTGCCGTAGGGTCAGCCTTCAGCGGGCACAATATCACATTGCCAGCATTCCAAAGTGGACTGATTGTAATTTGGTCATAAATTATGGAAATAGGATCCGCTCCAGTTCGTCGAGTTCGGCATCAGTGGTGGCCCAGCTGGTGACGAAACGGCAGATGGTGTGATAACGGTCGGTCTGACCGAAGTGGGTAAACTGTACCTGTTGGCTCAGACGCTCAGCCTGCTCATTATCCATAATGACGAACTGCTGGTTGGTGGGGGAATCTACCAGGAACTCAAAACCTTTGCGGACGAAAAGGGCCTTCATGCGCATGGCGGTCTTGATGGCTTGTTCGGAGAGCTTGAAGTAGAGGTCATCGGTGAAAAGGGCTTCAAACTGCAGACCGATCAATGCGCCTTTGGCAATCACGGCACCATGCTGTTTCTGAATGGAGAAGAAGTGCTTGTGGGCATTCTGGTGGGTGAAGACCACAGCCTCGCCGCAGAGCGCACCAATCTTGGTGCCGCCGATATAGAAGACATCACAGTGGCGTGCCAGGTAGGGTAGGCTGATATCGTTGCCTTCAGCCATCAGGCCATAGCCGAGACGGGCACCATCGATATAAAGCGGGATCTCGTAACGCTGACAGACCTGATAGAGATCATTGAGCTCACGGGCAGAATAAAGCGTACCCAGTTCGGTGGGGAAGGTGATATAAACTAGTCCCGGATGCACGGCATGATCCTTATTGCCATCGTGCATATAGTCGTCGAGGTACTTGTCGAGCACTGCTGCCTCCATCTTTCCATTGGTATCTGGAAGTGTGATGATCTTATGCTCGGTGAACTCCACGGCTCCTGCCTCATGGACGTTGATGTGACCGCTGCCCACACAGATGACACCCTCATACTGATAGAGCATCGAGTCGATGGTGGTGGCATTGGTCTGGGTACCGCCTGTGAGGAAGAAAATCTGGGCATCGGGCAGACCACATGCCTCGCGGATACGGTCTTTGGCGCGCTCGCTGAACTCGTCGAAACCGTAAGGCGTGGGTTTGGCACTATTATATCTTATCAGGTTGTCGAGCACCTGCTGACAAGCCCCGTTGTTGTAGTCGCATTCGAATGATATCATGATGGTCTTTATCAATTTTGGCTGCAAAGTTAATCATTTTAGACCATTTTATTTGCAAACATCAGACATATTTTGTACTTTTGCAGCGTAATTACTTGTTTTATCGATGATAAATAAGGTGAGATATTCGTTCTTGGCTCTGGTTTTAGTAGGACTGACTTTTATTCTTTCTTCGTGGAATGACGAAGAGAGGCGTGCCGTGATAGGTCCACTTCCACCAGAACCAGACTATGCTGACTCTACCCAGTGGTATATGGTGAATAGAAGTGGCGAGGCTGATCTCTTCTATATCATCTCTACCGAGACAGGTGACCATATGATGGGTGAGGATACCTGTCATCTGGCTGACACCTATGATGAGGCACTGCGCAAAAGTATGCTGAAGGAGATGACGGCTGTGGATTCGTTCTATTCCGGGAAGCTGAATTATTTCTCACCCTACTACCGTCAGGTATCCATGCATTCATGGGTCACGCCGGAAAAGGCATATGCCCGCCTGCCGATTGCCATTGAGGATGTGAAGCACAGTTGGGATTATTATTTGAAACACCTGAACCAGGGGCGGCCGTTTATCCTTGCGGGATTTAGTCAGGGTGCCTGTGGGGCTTTGGCGATCCTGAAGGAGATGCCTGACAGTGTGCGCAGCCAGTTGGTGGCGGTCTATTCTATCGGTTTCGGGGTGACGCAGGAGGATATAGATAGTCATGCGAATGTGAAACTGGCACAGGGAGCCACTGATACGGGCGTGCTCATTGGTTTCAACTCCGTCAGGTCTCCAGAGGATATACTCTATTTTACCGCGCATAATCTGGCGTGCATCAATCCCGTGAACTGGCGTACTGATGAGGAGCCTGCGACCTTTGTCCTCTATGGCAGGCGTCAGAATGATACGCTCTCAGTGCGATGCGATACGATGAGTCGTCATCTGATAGTGGATGGTTACACCAGGCATCGCATCATGCCTCTTATCGGAATCCCGGGTAATTACCATAATATGGAACTCAAGTTCTATTATCCGTATATACGGCAGAACATGGCCGACCGTGTGGCGGCACTCATAGCGAAGAAAAAAGAAGAGTGAGGTGGTTGCCTCACTCTTTTGGTAATGACATGATGAAACGGGCACCGCCCGAATAGCTGGTGTCGAGAACGATATCACCGCCCAGGCGGCGGGCGATGCTGCGGGCAACTGCCAAACCGATGCCGGTGCCGTCGTAATACTCATCCAGCTGCACAAACTCATCAAAGATATGCTCTGCCTCCTTGGCGGGGATGCCGATACCGGTATCTTCTACTATGAAGTCGATGGTCTCTGGCTGTACCTGGATACGCAGGCGCACTTCACCTTCCTTGGTGAACTTGCGGGCGTTGTCGAGCAACTGGGTGAGGGCTCTGGTAGCAGCGCGCAGGTTGGTGTGAACGACGGTCTCTGCCTGGGCGTCAGTCTCCAGATGGAACTTGATGTGTGAGGCCTGTTCGATGCCGGCATTGTCGGCTGCCTGACTGGCAATCACCAGGGCGGCTATCCTGTCACTCCGGTCAATCACCTGCTGGCTGTTGGCATCAGAGAGCTCCAGCATCTTGTTCACCAGACTGGTGATACGCTCCGTACTCTCAGAGATGCGTCGCTGAATGTCGGCTTTCTCCTCATCCTGCAGCACCATGTCGGGGGCGGTGAGGATCTGGGTGAAGCCGTTAAGAATGTTCAGCGGGGTGCGGAACTCGTGAGAGATCTGCTGGATGAAGTCGGTCTTCATCCTCGACGACTCCTCTGCACGGGCATTGGCAATGGTAAGCTCCTGGTTCTTCTGAGCCAGACGCTTGGCTGCCCGATGGCGGAAAAATATAAAGAGTAGCAGTGCCAACAAGATCAGTACGACGGTGAAGATGACAAAGCGTGACCGCTCCAGCTGTCCCTTCATGCGAAGCTCATCAACCTGGAAGAGCGTGTTCAGCTCATCGAGCTGTATGCGTACATCCTTCGAGAAGGTGGAGTCCTTATGATGATACATCTTCTGATAGAGAAGGGCTGCCTCATGGTCTCTGCCAGCTGCTAACAGAATCTCGCCACGCTGGCGCTGAGCCATCGGCCACCAGTCGAGGTCCATCATCGGCGCATAGAGGTCAGTAAAGGCAACAGCCTTCTTGATGTCGCCTTCCTTCATGGCCAGGCGGGCCTGGTGTACCTGCATCTGATAGGTGAGATAGGGATCTTTAATCTGCTCGTTGAGCTGTTCGCAAGCTGCCAGTTCTCTGGCTGCCGCAGCGAGACTGTCGCTACCGATGAGGGCGCTGGCATACCAGAGGTGCTGCTCCATGTCATAGACATTCATCTTTCCTGCCTCGGGCTTTTCCAATGCCTTGATGTGATCCAGATGCTGGCGCCACTCTTTACAGATAACCAGCTCACGGGAATAGTCTTTGATCTGGTCCAGTTCCTGAGCCAAATAGAAATAAGCACTCAGCAGTTCGTTTTGAGCCTCATCGGGTATCTCCTTCATCAGACGGATACTGCGGTCGAGTGCCTTTACAGACTGGTGGTGGTCGATATTGTCGTAGATGACACCTATCTCCTGGCAGGCAAGGGCGCGCCCAAGGGTGTTACCTTGTTGTTGTGCGTATTCCTGCATCTGTTCTGCTTCACGAAGTGCCGTCTGCGTACGGCTGGTATAGGAACAGCTCTCGATGATGTCGCGCCAGGCCTTATAGAATGAGTTCCAGCGTTCGTGCTTCTCCATCCAGTCTTTCTGCTCCCTTGCCTCTTTCTCCAGGCGGAGCCAGTCCTCGGAGTTGTAAATCAGTGTCAGACGTTTGTTTCGCGCAGACTCCTCATGCGACAGGTTTCCTTCCTTCTGTGCATACTGGATCCACTCATCACAGAGACCGAGTACGGTGTTTACCTCACCCGACCACTCGGCCTCGTTGACCATGTTCTCATAGGCTTTCAGCCTTTTCTCGCCTGTGAGACCAGGCATGGACTTACGGATGAGGTCCACCTTGCTTTGGGAAGGTGGCTGTTGACCGGCTGCCCTCATGGTAAGGACAGTTAGAAGGATTATGGCGAAACAAAAGACTTTTTTCATTATTTACAAGGATTCGAGCATGCGTTTGATGACGACTGAACAGCTGATCTCACGGTTGGCTGCCTCGGGGATGACAATCGAGTTGGGGGACTCGATGACATCATCGGTGACAATGAGGTTACGGCGTACAGGCAGACAGTGCATGAACTTACCATTGTTCGTCCACGACATATGCTCTGTATCGACGGTCCATGACATATCCTTGGAGGTGATCTTACCATAGTCAGCGGGGTTGGTCACACCAGGGTTACTCCAGTTCTTGGCATAGATGAAGTCGGCACCCTCGAAGGCTTTCTTCTGATCATATTCCACGTGGGCATTGCCGACAAACTTCGGGTCGAGCTCATAGCCCTCGGGGTGGGTGATGACAAAGTCAACATCCGCAGCGTTCATCCACTGGGCGAAGCTGTTGGGCACAGCCTGTGGCAAGGCACGGCAATGGGGCGCCCAGGTCAGCACCACCTTCGGCCGCTTCACCATCTTATATTCTTGGATGGTAATCAAGTCGGCGAAGGCCTGCAGAGGGTGTACGGTGGCTGTCTCCATCGCAAACACGGGGCGACCGGAGTATTTGATGAACTGCTGCAGCAC
Source organism: uncultured Prevotellaceae bacterium (assembly GCA_902800595.1). GTDB lineage: Bacteria > Bacteroidota > Bacteroidia > Bacteroidales > Bacteroidaceae > Prevotella. Next base: position 18,722 of record CADCFA010000032.1, read on the forward strand.
GGTCTCGGCATAGTCGTACTCACGGTCGGTCAGACCAGCGAAGCTGCGTACGCCAATCAGGTCGCAGTAACAGCCCATCACGGGGATGGCCTCCAACAGGTGCTCGCTCTTGTCGCCGTCCATGATCACACCACGCTCTGTCTCGAGTTTCCAGGCACCGGCATTCACATCGAGCACGATGACATTCATACCCAGGTTCATGGCTGCCTTCTGCGTGCTCAGGCGGGTGCGCAGGGAGTTGTTGAAGAAGATCATCATCAGGGTCTTGTTCTTACCCAGGTGCTGATACTTATAACGGTCGTTCTTAATCTCTTGTGCTTCGGCGAGTGCTTTCTCCAGCGGGCCGATATCTTCTACATTAATAAATGATTTCATAATCTTTGTTATAAGCTACGGCGGTAGCAAATTATTCACTTTTCACTATTCACTTTTAACTTCTAATCTGTCCATCGCCTTCGATGAGCCATTTATAGGTGCAGATCTCCTCAAGCGCCATCGGGCCTCGGGGACCGAGCTTCTGCGTGCTGATGCCTATCTCCGCACCCAGTCCGAACTGTGCACCATCGGTGAATGAGGTCGGCGCATTCCAATAGACGCAGGCGGCATCGACATGTGCCTGGAACTGACGGGCCGTGGCTTCGTTCATGGTGACGATGGCCTCACTGTGACCACTGCCGTTCTCATCGATATGAGCCAGTGCCTCTTCGAGCGAACCCACTGTCTTGACGGCGAGCTTATAGTCCATAAACTCCGTACCGAAGCTGTCGGCTGTGGCGGGCTGCAGATAGGGGTATTTGCCGTCAAGGGCGGCATAAGCCTGCTCGTCGGCGTAGATGATCACCTGCTTCTCAGCCAAAGGCTTTACTAGGCTACCTAGGTCTCCTAGGCGGCCTTGATGGACTAGCAAGCAATCCAGCGCGTTGCAGACACTCACGCGGCGGGTCTTGGCGTTGTTGATGATGGCGCGCCCCATCTCCAGATCGCCGTCCTTGTCGAAATAGGTGTTTACCACACCGGCACCTGTCTCGATGACGGGGATACGGGCAGTATCGCGTACAAAGTCGATGAGCTTTCTGCCGCCGCGGGGGATGCAGAGGTCAACATAACCGACAGCATTTAGCATCTCACCTGTTGCCTCATGGGTGGCGGGCAACAGTGCCACGACATCCTTTGACACCCCATACTGTTCGAGTATCTCATGGATCAGTGCCACCTCCTCACGGTTGGAGCAATCAGCATCCTTGCCGCCTTTCAGCACGCACGCGTTACCACTCTTGAAACAGAGCGAGAACACATCAAATGTGACATTCGGACGTGCCTCATAGATCATGCCGATGACACCAAAGGGTACACTGACCCGACAGAGACGCAGACCGTTGGGCAAGGTCTTCTGTTTGGTGATATGCCCTAAGGGTGAGGGCAGGGTGGCTACGTTACGCATGTCACTGGCGATACCCTCCAATCGGCTTTCCGTCAGTTGCAGACGGTCGTAGAGGGGATTCGACTGATCCATCTTCGCCAGATCCTGGGCGTTAGCCTTTAGGATGCGTTCCTGCTGGGCTAAGATAGCGTCGGCAACGGCATTCAGGATGTCGTTGCGCTGGGTGTCGGTCAACAGTGCCAGACTCTTGCTGGCGCGCTTGACTCTCTCAAATGTTTCTTTCAGTTGCATATGTTAAAAATTCAGTGTGCGGCGTTTGGGCGGCTTGCTCTATCAGATCCACGAGGATGTTCTCGCGCTCACCATTGGCGATGATCACACGGATGCCAGCCTGTGACACCTTACTGGCAGTGGTGTATTTCGAATGCATGCCACCACGTCCGAAGGCGCTCTTCTCAGGTTGGATATACTCACTGAGGTCACGCCCCGGTGCCACCTCCTTGATGAGCTGTGCTGCCGGGTCGTCGGGATGACGGTCGTAGATGCCGTCGATGTTCGACAAGAGGATGAGAGTATCTGCCTCCATCATCTGGGCGATGAGGCCGGAGAGCTCATCGTTATCGGTGAACATCAGCTCAGTGACGCTGACGGTATCGTTCTCGTTGACGATAGGCAGTACATCGTTCTCCAGCATCACCGTCATACAGGCCCGTTGGTTGCGGTACTGCTCACCAGGCTCAAAGTTCTCCTTCATCGTCAGCACCTGTCCCACATGGATACCAAACTCACGGAACAGATCGTAGTAGAGTCCGACGAGCTTCACCTGTCCGACGGCGGAAAAGAGCTGGCGCTGCTCCACGGAGTCGAGGGAGTGCTCAACCTTCAACTCGCCCCGTCCTGAGGCCATGGCGCCTGACGATACGAGGATGATCTCATAGCCCTGTTTCCTGAGCCATGCAATCTGATCGACGAGGGACGACATGCGCGTCACGTCGAGTTTCCCGTCCTCACGTGTCAGCACGTTAGAACCAACCTTAATAACTATCCTCTTACTCATTGCGGTAGCAAATTATTCACTATTCACTTATTTCGCATCTTTCTTTCTGATTTCCACACGACGGATCTTGCCGCTGATGGTCTTCGGCAGCTCATCGACAAACTCGATGATACGTGGGTATTTGTAAGGTGCGGTCACCTTCTTCACGTGCTGTTGCAGTTCCTTGACGAGATCCTCACCGGCTTTATCCTTCCACTCCTTGCCAAGTACGACGGTGGCCTTCACCACCATGCCGCGGATATCGTCGGGAACACCAGTGATAGCACACTCCACCACAGCGGGATGCGTCATCAGCGCACTCTCCACCTCGAACGGACCGATACGGTAGCCGGAACTCTTGATCACATCGTCGATACGCCCCTCGAACCAGTAGTAGCCGTCCTCATCGCGCCAAGCCATGTCGCC
>CADCFA010000033.1 GCA_902800595.1 uncultured Prevotellaceae bacterium
TACAGAGCTCTTGCGACGACCTATTGCGTTAATTACTTCCATCTTTCCTTATTATTTATACTGGTTAATATCAATAGTCTTTGGCTGCTGAGCGGCATGTGGATGCTCGGTACCCTCATAGATATAGAGGTTGTTCAGCAGGCTGCGTCCCAGAGGACCCTTTGGCAGCATACCCTTCACAGCGTGACGGAGCATCTTCTCTACACCACCGTTCTTCTTGCGAAGCTCTGCAGGTGTGTTGAAGCGCTGACCACCAGGATAACCTGTGTAACGGGTATAGACCTTGTCAGTCTCTTTCTTACCAGTGAATACCACCTTATCGGCATTGATAAGGATTACGTTGTCACCACAATCAACATGCGGTGTGAAAGTTGGCTTGTACTTTCCGCGAATCAGCTTAGCTACTTTTGAAGCGAGACGACCAACAACCTGGTCTGTGGCATCAATTACCACCCACTCCTTCTTTGCTGTTTCCTTGTTAACGGAAAGCGTCTTGTAACTTAAAGTGTTCATTTTAAAAATTAATTTTACTACTAAAAAACAGTTTAACTTAATAATTAATGTACGCACATAAACCCACACCCGAGAGTCTAAACCCGGCTGCAAGTCTAACGAACGCACAGGAATCATAAGATCCCTTGCTGGACTGACGATTCACGAACCACTGCGCCCGGCCAAAGACGCCGCTATTCACACCTCAATCCATGAGGATTCTAAGTCTCTCCTCAATAATCGGACTGCAAAGGTACACATATTAATTTATACGTGCGCGCCTTTGCAGTCCGACAAGTAGATTTTTTATAATTATTTAACTTTTAAGCGGCTTAAAAGTCCATATTATCGAGTGAATCGCTGAAATCCTTAGGTTCATTGTTCTCCTTTGGAGCCTCCTCCTGATGGGGGCGATGCTCACCACGCTCAGGGCGCTCACGACGATCACCATTACGACGATCACCACGATCTGGACGACGGTCACGACGATCACCACGATCGCGACGCTCTCCGCGCTCAGGACGCTCACCACGGGCAGGACGCTCACCACGGGCAGGACGCTCTACATAATCAGCAGGCTTCTCGATCAGTACACGGTGAGAGAGCTTGTACTTACCGGTCTTAGGATCGATCTCCAGCAACTTCACCTGGATCTTGTCACCCTCCTTGATGCCAGCTTCCTCAACAGTCTCGAGGCGCTTCCAGTCAATCTCAGAGATATGGAGCAGACCATCCTTACCAGGCATGATCTCAACGAAGCAACCGTAAGGCATGATGCTACGAACGGTTCCCTCATAGACCTCACCTACCTCGGGGATAGCAACGATAGCCTTGATCTTGGCGATAGCAGCATCGATGCTCTCCTTGTTAGGAGCTGATACCTGTACCTTACCCACACCGTCGGTCTCGTCGATAGTGATTGTAGCACCAGTATCTTCCTGCATCTGCTGGATAATCTTACCACCAGGGCCAATCACTGCACCAATAAACTCCTTCGGAATCTCCATCTGAACGATGCGGGGAACCTGGGGCTTCAGCTCTGCACGAGGCTCAGCGATGGTATCGGTGAGGCACTTCAGGATGTGCTCACGACCAGCCTTAGCCTGCATGAGGGCCTTCTCGAGAATGTCGAATGACAGACCATCGCACTTGATATCCATCTGGGTAGCAGTCAGACCATCCTTTGTACCAGTGGTCTTGAAGTCCATATCACCCAGGTGGTCCTCATCACCAAGGATATCGCTCAATACAGCGTACTTGTCTTCTCCAGGATTCTTGATCAGACCCATGGCGATACCTGAAACAGGCTTCTTCATAGGAACACCAGCGTCCATCAGGGCGAGGGTACCGGCACAAACGGTAGCCATTGAAGAAGAACCGTTAGACTCGAGGATCTGAGACACCAGACGAACGGTGTAAGGGAAGTCCTCGGGGATCTGCCCCTTCAGTCCGCGCCAAGCCAGATGTCCGTGACCAATCTCACGACGGCCTACGCCGCGCTGAGCCTTAGCCTCACCTGTGCAGAACGGGGGGAAGTTATAGTGAAGGAGGAAACGCTGATAGCCGTGCTCCAGCACGTCATCAACCAGCTTCTCGTCGAGCTTAGTCCCAAGTGTACAAGTTGAAAGTGACTGTGTCTCACCACGCGTGAAGATAGAGCTTCCGTGAGGCATGGGCAGGGGAGAAACCTCGCACCAGATAGGACGGATCTCGTCGGTCTTACGACCATCAAGACGGATACCCTCATCGAGAATGCAACGACGCATAGCATCGCGCTCCACATCATGATAGTAGCGATCCATCATGGCGTATTTCTCTTCCAACTCATCTTCAGTCAGGTCAGCATGCTCAGCAGCATACTTCTCCTTGAAGTCGGCGAGGATCTTCTCGAAAGCCTCCGCACGAGCCTGCTTCTCGAGAGCCTGCTTGGTGATATCATAGGCGGGCTGATAAAGCTCCTTGTTCATACGCTCACGCAGTTCCTCATCGTTCACCTCGTGGTCGTACTCACGCTTCACATCCTTACCCAGCTCCTTAGAGAGCTCAGTCTGGAGTTCACACATGGGCTTGATAGCTGCCATTGCTGCCTTGAGGGCACCAATCATATCCTGTTCTGACACCTCATTCATCTCACCCTCTACCATCATAATGTTCTCAGCAGAAGCACCAACCATGATATCCATGTCGGCCTCTTTCATCTGCTCGAAGGTAGGATCAATGACATACTCACCATTCACACGGGCAACGCGCACTTCACTGATGGGGCACTCGAAAGGAATGTCTGAGCAAGCCAGAGCAGCAGAGGCAGCAAAACCTGCCAGCGCATCAGGCTGATCTACACCATCTGCAGAGAGCAGCATCACATTCACAAATACCTCAGCGTGGTAGTTTGACGGGAAGAGTGGGCGAAGCACACGGTCCACCAGTCGTGATGTCAGGATTTCATTGTCGCTGGCTTTGCCTTCGCGCTTGGTAAATCCGCCGGGGAAACGACCGGCTGCACTGTACTGTTCACGATAATCTACCTGCAAAGGCATAAAATCTGTTCCGGGAACTGCATCTTTTGCGGCACAAACAGTGGCGAGAAGTACGGTATTGTTCATCTTCAACATAACAGCACCATCGGTCTGTTTTGCCACTTTCCCGGTTTCAATGGTGATGGTACGTCCATCAGCCAATTGAAGGGTCTTTGTAATTACGTTCATCTTAATTAAAACATCTAAAAATAAAAAATAAGCTGCGACAAGAGCGCTGTCCGTCGCAAAAACGGCGCAAAGTTACACATTATTATATTAATAAACGAAGAAATGGATATTATTTTTCGTTTTTTTTGGTATTTTCCACGCTTATTCGTATCTTTGCAGCCAAAAATCAACAAATAACGACAATGAAACATATGAAAAAGGCGGCAGCCATGATGCTCGCTGCACTTACAATCGCCTCATGTAGCGATAATAACAAGTTTACGGTAGAAGGCCAAATCGACAATGCCAAAGACTCTGTGCTCTATTTCGAGAATGTAGGACTGGAGGGTGTCAACGTGCTCGACTCGGTGAAACTAGGTGACAAGGGTGATTTCACCTTCCGTCAGGAGGCCCCTGGCGCACCAGAGTTCTATCGTCTTCGCATTGCTGACCAGATTATCAATGTGAGCATCGACTCCACAGAGACCGTACAGATCAAGGGTAGCTATCCCGCTATGGCGTCTAACTATACCGTCAGTGGTTCTGACAACTGTGAGAAAATCAAGGAGCTTGCTCTTAAACAAATGGATTTACAGAGCCGTGTGATTGCCATCCAGAAGAGTCCCTCACTTAGTATTAGTGCTGCTAACGACAGCATTCAGCACATCATCGCTGCCTATAAGGAAGATGTAAAGCGTAACTATATTTACAAAGAACCGATGAAGGCCTATTCCTATTTCGCGCTTTTCCAGGCTATTGGGAGTTATCTGATCTTTAACCCAAATAGCGATAAAGACGATATCAAGGCCTTTGCTGCCGTGGCTACCAGCTGGGATACCTACTACCCCCATGCCGAGCGCGGTCAGAACCTGCATAACATTGCCATCAAGGGCATGAAGAACCAGCGTATCATCGCCTCTCAGAATCGTGATCTTGAGGTAGATGCCAGTAAGGTTAGCGAAGCTGGCGTGTTTGATATCGCCTTGGTTGACAACAAGGGACAGGAGCGTCATCTGACAGATCTGAAAGGCAAGGTGGTGCTGCTCGACTTCCACATCTTCGCCCTCAACGATTCGCCTGCCCGCATCATCATGCTCCGTGAGCTGTATGACAAATACCAGCAGCAGGGATTCGAGGTGTATCAGGTATCACTCGACCCGGATGAGCATTTCTGGAAACAGCAGACTGCCGCCCTACCCTGGATCAGTGTACGCGATGCTGATGGTGTGAACTCACAGCGTCTGATGCTTTACAACATCCAGACTGTGCCAGACTTCTTCCTGATTGATCGCGACAACAACCTCGTGAAGCGTGCTGCCCAGATTACTGATATTGAGGCAGAGATCAAGAAACTGCTCTGATTTTAGAACTGTTGTCGGCATAGCTCAGCTGGTTAGAGTATCACCTTGACATGGTGGGGGTCCTTGGTTCGAATCCAAGTGTCGACACAGAAGATACAATAGAAAATGGCAACCAGTGGTTGCCATTTTTAGTTAGAAAGTCTGCAGCCAGGCCTTCAGTTCGAAAATCATGTTGTAATGGTAGTCGAATGACTCATGATAGCCCCAGCCATGACCGCCTGTCGGATAAATATGGAGAGAAGCCGGCACATCGTGTCTATAGAGCTGTTCATAATAATGCAAGCCATTAGCAACAGGCACCGTCTTATCATCATCGCTCAAGGCAAGGAAAGCACGTGAGGTGGTGCGATTCACTTGTAACTCATTACTATATTTCGCTTCTAATTTACGTAGTTCCTTCTTCGAGTGACCGTCCCCTAAGAAATTATCATGGGAGCCCTTATGAGTAAAGCCCAAATCCATTGTGATGACAGGATAGAACAAGATCTGGAAGTTAGGTGCCGCATCACCTTTTGAGTGTGTGGCGATGGTAGAAGCCAGATGACCTCCGGCTGAGAAGCCCATGATACCCACATCCATAGGATTAATATGCCACTCAGAGGCACGGCGGCGCACCGTCTTCATAGCCTCTTCCGCATCTGAGATGGGAATCAAACAATTACCGTGAGGCATGCGGTATTTCAGCACAATGAGCGCAATACCTTGGTTATTAAAAAATGTAGCCCACTGATGCCCTTCGTGATCCATGGCGAGAAAACCATATCCGCCACCAGGACAGCAGACCACAGCACGCCCGGTAGCCTTCTTCTCATCAGGCAGATAAACAGTCAGTTCTGCCTTATCATTCTGATCGATACTGGTGTTAGGAGCACCGTTTGGCCATAGCTCCATTGTTATTCCATTCTGTGCAAATGCTACTGATGACATTGTCAGCAACATGGTGAATAAAAAAGAGAGTCTTTTCATTTTAGTTTTAAATTTTTGCATGCAAAGATAATAAAAAAACGTTCACTGATGGCATGGTTTACAAATAATTAACTATCTTTGCAGGCAGAAACTATAAAATAACTGAATATGCTTAAACGATTAATTCTTTCTACAGTTCTTATCACACTGGCCATTGGTATTCAGGCCAAAGTAAGATTACCCCATCTCATCAGTGACAACATGGTACTACAACAACAGACCGAAGCCCGTCTTTGGGGTTGGGCCAAGCCTGGCAAAACGGTGAAAGTCACCACCTCGTGGAGCGATCAGGTTGTTACAGCCAAGGCCGACAAGAACGGAGAATGGCTGGTGAAGGTAAAGACCCCCAAAGCCTCATACGATCCTCTGACCATCACATTTGATGATGGCGAACCACTGACCATCAAGAATGTTGTTAGTGGTGAGGTATGGGTCTGTGCAGGACAATCGAATATGGAGATGCCTGTCAAAGGCTTCTGGATGTGCCCCGTCAAAGACTATAACAAGGTGGTAATCGATGCTGCCAACCATACTGGAGTGCGCTCTGTAAAGATACCCAGTGTGATGCGTGCAGAACCACAGGCTGATGCCCAGTGCGAATGGCGCACCTGTTCTCCCAATACCGTAGGAGAGTTCTCGGCAACAGGCTATTTCTTTGCCCGCACCATGCATCAGGCACTGAACATTCCTATCGGCCTTATCGAAGCTAACAAAGGCGGTTCGCGCGTAGAGAGTTGGTTGACAAAGGAGAATCTGGAGAAATACACTGACGACCCCACCGACTCTGTAGCTATCTGTAAGAAGTGGGACAAATGGGACTACCACCGTTCACTGTTATGGGGCAACGGCACCTTCAACCCCATCTTGAACTTCACAGTGAAGGGCATCCTTTATTATCAGGGCTGCTCAAACGTGGGCGATCCTGGCGACCAGTACTCACAGCGTATGAAACTGCTGGTAGATCAGTGGCGTAGTCAGTTTGGACTAGGTGAGATTCCATTCTACTTCGTGCAGATTGCACCTTGGGCTTATGATGGTGACGTCAATGGTATTAGCGGTGCCCTGTTGCGCGAACAGCAATACAAAGCTGCGCAGATTATCCCCAACAGCGCATTGGTATGCACCAATGATCTCGTATATCCCTATGAGTTCTCGCAGATCCATCCCACCCAGAAGCAACAGGTAGGTGAGCGCCTGGCCTATGCAGCCCTGAACCGTGATTATGGTTTTGAAGGTGTACTCTACCAGAGTTCCAACTTCAAGGATATGAAGATTGAGGGTGATGCCGTATTGATCCATCTTGACAACAACTACCACACCGATGCTCCTTTCGAGGACATCCAGGGCTTTGAGATTGCTGGCGAGGACAAGGTGTTCTATCCTGCTACAGCCCAGCATTTCTGGCAAGAGGGTGGTGGTTACTGGGACGAGGCTCTCAAGCTTACCTCTGACAAAGTAAAGAAGCCTGTAGCTGTGCGCTATTGTTTTAAGAATTTCCAAATCGGCAACGTGAAGAACGGCGCTAACCTGCCATTGTTCCCCTTCCGTACTGACAACTGGTAACCACACATATGAGGAATCATCCATTAGACATCTTCAGATATTGCCCAAAATGTGGCAGTGACCAGTTTGAGGAACATAACGAAAAGAGCAAGCACTGTTCAAGGTGCGGTTTCACATACTACCAGAACCCCTCTTCTGCCACAGCAGCTTTCATCCTGAACAGCAAGGGGGAACTGCTGGTGGTACGTCGCGGCAAGGAGCCAGCAAAAGGCACACTCGACTTGCCTGGTGGCTTTGTAGATAACTACGAGTCAGGTGAACAGGGAATCATCCGCGAGATTAAGGAGGAGACAGGACTCGACATCAAAGAGGTGAAGTACCTGTTCTCCATCCCAAATATCTACCGTTACTCAGGCATGGACATCCACACACTTGACATGTTCTACCTCTGCCATGCTGATGACGGTGCAGAAATTCAGGCTGCCGATGATGCAGCTGCTTGCAGCTGGATTCCCCTGCGAGAGGTCTATGTAGAGCGTTTTGGACTCCATTCGATACGTGATGGTGTGCATCGCTTCCTGCTACTCAATCGTTAATAAAACAAAAAAACCTATATATAAATAAGGTGTGAGTCACTTTTTTGCTTACTTTTGCAGCCCGTAAGAATAAAAACGAGACAAAGTATGCAGAAAAACTTAGTGATTGTAGAGTCTCCAGCCAAGGCGAAGACTATTGAAAAGTTCCTTGGAAAAGATTTCAAGGTAATGTCAAGCTATGGCCACATACGTGACTTGAAGAAGAAGGAACTGAGTATCGACGATGAAACTCTCGAACCAGAATACGAGATTCCCGAAGAGAAAGAAAAGCTTGTAGCCGATTTGCGCTCAAAGGCAGAAAAGGCAGAAAGAGTATGGCTCGCATCCGATGAGGACCGTGAGGGAGAAGCCATCTCCTGGCATCTGTGCGAGGTTCTTGGACTGGACAAGGACAAGACCAGCCGTATCGTATTCCACGAGATTACAAAGCCTGCCATCTTGGAGGCCATTGAGCATCCGCGTCATCTGGATATGAATCTGGTGAATGCCCAGCAAGCTCGTCGTGTACTTGACCGCATTGTAGGTTTCAAGTTGTCACCAGTGCTTTGGCGCAAGGTGAAGCCAGCCCTCTCAGCAGGTCGTGTACAGAGTGTTGCTGTACGCCTGATTGTGGAGCGTGAGCGTGAGATCCAGAACTTCAAGAGCGAGACCTATTATAATGTGAATGGCGTGTTTGCCATCACTAATGCCGACGGCTCTGCCACAGAGGTAAAGGCGCAGCTCGGCAGCCGTTTCAAGACAGAGGAAGAGGTCACAGCTTTCCTCGAGAAGTGCAAAGATGCAACCTTCAGTGTAGAGAGCATCAGCAAAAAGCCTGTTAAGCGCACACCAGCCCCTCCATTCACAACATCTACCCTGCAACAGGAAGCCGCCCGTAAACTCGGCTTCACTGTCAGTCAGACGATGATGGTGGCTCAGCACCTTTACGAAAACGGACGCATCACCTATATGCGTACCGACTCTGTAAACCTCTCGAAGCTTTGCATAGGAGCCAGCAAGGAAGAGATTGTCCGCCTTTATGGTAATGACTATAGCAAGACGCGCCAGTATCATACCAGTGCCAAAGGTGCTCAGGAGGCTCACGAGGCCATCCGCCCCACCTATATGGATCAGTCAGAGATTGAGGGTACCAGTCAGGAAAAACGTCTGTATGAGTTGATCTGGAAGCGTACCATCGCCAGCCAGATGGCTGATGCAGAGATTGAAAAGACCATTGTTAACATCAACATCAGCGGCACTCGTGAGCAGTTTGTTGCCCAGGGTGAAGTGGTGAAGTTCGATGGTTTTATCAAAGTCTATCGTGAATCATCCGACGACGATGAGCAACAGGAGGACTTTGGACATATCCTGCCCCCGATGGAAAAAGGTCAGGAGCTGACACGCCGTGAGATTATGGCTACAGAACGTTTCAGTCAAGGTCCCCAGCGCTATACTGAGGCTAGTCTTGTACACAAGATGGAAGAATTAGGTATCGGACGTCCTTCAACCTACGCCCCCACCATCTCCACCATCCAGCAACGTGAATACGTTCAGAAAGGCGACAAGAAGGGTGAGGATCATCCTTATACCATCTACACCCTGAAAGGAAAACAGATCACACAGAAAAAGCGCAAGGAGGTTATCGGCTCTGAGAAAGGCAAGTTACTACCTACCGACATCGGTATCGTGGTGAACGACTTCCTCATGGATCACTTCGAGGATATCATGGACTACAACTTTACAGCCAAGGTAGAGCAGGACTTCGATAAGATTGCTGAAGGTAATGAGAAGTGGAAGGATATGATGCGCAGTTTCTATAAGAGTTTTGAGCCCGCTGTAGAGAAGACTATCAACAGCCGTCAACAGCACAAGGCCGGTGAGCGTATGCTAGGTTCCGATCCCAAGAGCGGCCGTCCTGTATTTGTAAAGATCGGCCGTTTCGGACCTGTGGTACAGATCGGTACCGCTGAAGATAAGGAGAAGCCTCAATTTGCACAACTTCCAAAGGAGCACTCTATGGAGACCATCACGCTGAATGAGGCACTTGAACTCTTTAAGTTGCCACGTGAATTGGGTGAGTTTGAGAACAAGCCCGTCACCATTGGCGCAGGCCGCTTTGGTCCTTATATCTTGCACGACCGCAAATACACCTCTCTTCCAAAAGATGCCGACCCACTGAGTATCACCCTCGACGAGGCTATCGATCTTATCAGAGAAAGGCGTCAGCAAGACACTCAGAAGCATCTGAAACTGTTCCTGGAAGATACGAAACTTGAGGTACTCAACGGCCGTTATGGTCCTTATCTGAGCTATGACGGTAAGAACTACCGACTGCCAAAGGCCATGCATGAACGTGCAAAGGAGCTGACCTACGATGAATGTATGAAGATCATCCAGTCACAGCCGGTAAAGAAGAGCTAACAGATGACACGCATTATCCTGATAGGCTACATGGGTGCTGGTAAGACCACCATTGGCAAGGCACTCTCAAAGGAACTGGGCATCACCTTCTACGACCTCGACTGGTATATCGAAAGCCGCATGCGCAAATCAGTGGCACAGATCTTTGCCGAACGGGGAGAAGAGGGCTTCCGCAAGATAGAATACAACATGCTGCATGAGGTGGCAGAATTCGAAAATGTCATTATCAGCTGTGGTGGCGGTACGCCTTGCTTCTTTGATAACATGGACTATCTGAACCAGCAGGGAAAAGTGGTCTATCTCAAGGCCTGTCCTGAAGTGCTTTACGACCACCTGCTGATGGGCAAGACAGAACGCCCCCTGTTGAAAGGCAAGAGCCCGGAAGAGCTGATAACGTTTATCCGTGAACAGCTTGAGAAGCGCGAGCCCTATTACACCAAGGCTCAATACACCCTGGATGTCAGCCTCATGGATAATTACGAGAAAATCAAGATCAGCGTCGAGAAATTAAAAGCATTATTAGACTTATGAAGAAATGGACCATTGAAGATTCGAAGGAGCTCTACAACATCAACGGTTGGGGCACTTCCTATTTCGGCATCAACGAGAAAGGCGATGTCTATGTCAAGTGATGGACGAGCTGGCCCTGCGTGATGTGACACCTCCAGTATTACTCCGCTTCCCCGATATCCTTGACAATCGGATTGAGAAGACATGGAGCTGCTTTAAGAAGGCAGCTGAGGAGTACGACTACAAAGGAGAGAATTATGTGGTCTATCCCATCAAGGTCAATCAGATACAGCCCGTAGTGGAGGAGATCATCTCCCACGGAAAGAAATTCAATCTGGGTGTAGAGGCAGGCTCAAAACCTGAGCTCCACGCCGTGATTGCCGTACAGTGTCAGAGTGATTCCATTATCGTGTGCAACGGCTACAAGGACCAGAGTTACATTGAACTGGCTCTGCTCGCACAGAAGATGGGTAAGCGTATCTTTATCGTTGTTGAGAAGCTGAATGAGCTCGACATCATCGCCAAGGTAGCTAAGAAGATGGACGTGAAGCCCAATATCGGCATCCGCATCAAACTGGCTTCTTCTGGCTCAGGAAAATGGGAAGAGAGTGGTGGCGATGCCTCTAAGTTCGGCTTGACAAGTGCTGAGCTCCTGGACGCCTTGGAGCTGCTTGACAAGAAGGATATGCGCGACTGCCTGCGCCTGATCCACTTCCATATCGGTTCTCAGATCACCAAGATCCGCCGTATTCAGACCGCTCTGCGCGAAGCCTCGCAGTTCTACATCCAACTGCATAAGATGGGCTACAATGTGGATTTCGTGGATTGTGGCGGTGGACTGGGTGTCGATTATGATGGCACACGTTCACCATCGAGTGAGAGCAGCGTGAACTACTCTATCCAGGAATATGTGAATGACTGTATCTACACCTTTGTAGATGCTGCCAACAAGAACGGACTGCCCCACCCCAACATCATCACTGAGAGCGGACGCTCACTGGCAGCTCACCACTCTGTGCTGGTGATTGACGTGCTGGAGACTGCCTCATTGCCTGAGATGCCAGAGGAATTCGAGCCCGACGAGAACTCCCATCAGCTGGTGAAGGATCTCTATGAGATCTGGGATAACCTCTCACCGCGCAATGTACTTGAGGACTGGCACGATGCAGAGCAGATACGTGAAGAAGTGCTCGACCTGTTCAGTCATGGTATCGTTGATCTGAAAACCCGTGCAGAAATCGAATCGATGTACTGGAGTGTCTGCCATGAGATCAACATCCTTACCAAGAGCTTGAAGCATATCCCTGAGGAGCTGATGAACATCGATAAGCTGTTGGCAGATAAATACTTCTGCAACTTCTCGCTGTTCCAGAGCCTGCCCGACTCATGGGCTATCGATCAGCTGTTCCCCATCATGCCTATCCAGCGACTCGATGAGCGCCCCACCCGAAATGCCACCATCCAGGATATCACCTGCGACTCTGATGGTAAGGTGGCCAACTTCGTAACCAACCGCAACAACTCCCATTCACTGCCTGTTCATCCGCTGAAGAAGAATGAGCCCTACTACCTGGGTGTGTTCCTCGTTGGCGCCTATCAGGAGATTCTGGGTGACATGCACAACCTGTTCGGCGACACCAATGCCGTACATATCTCTGAGAAGGACGGCAGTTACCATATTGACCAGATTATCGATGGTGAGACGGTGGCTGAAGTACTCGACTACGTGCAATACGATCCCAAAAAGCTTGTTCGCCAGCTGGAGGTATGGGTGGCTAAGAGCGTGAAACAAGGTAAGATCTCACTTGAGGAAGGAAAAGAGTTCCTCAGCAACTATCGCAGTGGTCTCTATGGTTATACTTATCTAGAATAACTAGAATATCTAGGTCATCTAGGAATACTAGGAATACTAGAAATACTAGAATATGAAAGAAAAGCTCACAATCGTAAAAGTAGGCGGGGCTGTTGTCGAAGACGAAGCCCAGCTGGCACAGCTCCTGAAGGACTTCAGTGCCATCGAGGGACGTAAGGTGCTGGTGCATGGTGGTGGTCGCAAGGCTACACAGGTAGCCTCTCAACTTGGCATCGAGTCGAAGATGATCAATGGGCGACGCATCACAGATGACGACATGCTCAGTGTGGTAACAATGGTCTATGGCGGTCTGGTCAATAAGAACCTCGTAGCCCGCCTGCAGGCCAATGGTGTGAATGCCCTCGGACTGACGGGTGCCGATATCAATGTGATCCGTAGTCATAAGCGTCCCATCAAGGACGGTATCGACTACGGCTATGCGGGCGATGTAGATCAGGCTGACGGCAAGATGCTCAGTCGGCTGATAGAGGAAGGTATCACCCCTGTGATGGCTCCCCTGACACACGATGGCGAGGGACATATCCTGAACACCAATGCCGACACCATTGCCAGTGAGACAGCCAAGGCTCTTGCCCCCTATTACGACGTAACGCTGATCTTCTCGTTTGAGAAGAAAGGGGTGCTCAGCAATCCCGATGACGACGACAGCGTCATCCCTACTATCACGCACGCGGACTTTATTAAATTTAAGGCCGACGGCACCATCAGTGGCGGTATGCTGCCAAAAATAGATAATGCTCTCTCTGCCATCGATGCAGGCGTTGACAGAGTCATCATCACCCTCGCTACTGCCATCGATGGTCAACATGGTACAATCATAAAACAATAATGGCGAAAAAAATTCGCCATTTATTGTAACTTTCTTCCGTTTCAATCGTCATTCAATATAGAGAGGATGAAAAAGATCAGTTTCAGAAACGATATCCTACCGCTGAAAAACGAGCTTTATAGGCTTGCACTCCGCATCACTCTCAACCCTGCGGATTCAGAGGATATTGTTCAGGAAACCATGATCAAGGTCTGGAACAGGCGAGACCAGTGGGATCAAATCGAATCCATAGAAGCTTTCTGCCTGACCATCTGCCGCAACATGGCACTCGACAAGATCAAGCGGATGGAAAACCAGAACCAGAGTCTGAACGAAGGTGAGCACGATGCCCCTGACAACAGCTACGCATCCAATCCTGAGGAACAGGCCATGCATCAAGATCGTCTTGCATTGGTACGCCGCCTCATCGACAACCTGCCAGAGAAACAACGAAGCGTGATGCAGCTGCGTGACATCGAAGGCAAGAGCTATAAAGAGATTGCAAATATCATGGCCATCAGCGAGGATCAGGTGAAAATCAACATCTTCAGAGCCCGTCAGGCCATCCGACAGAAATATTTAGAAACAGAGGAATATGGATTATAAGTACATTGAACAACTATTGGAGCGTTATTGGGCGTGTGAGACCACACTCCAGGAGGAAGCTATCCTTCGCGCTTTCTTCAGCCAAGAAGATATTCCTGAAGGACTCAGGAAATATCAGGCTCTGTTCACGTACGAGCAGCAAAAGGATGAGCCTTTAGGTGAAGACTTTGATGCACGCATCCTTCAGCAGATCGGCGAAGCGCCTATGGCTAAGACGGTGACTTTCAAAAGCCGCCTGGTTCCCCTGTTCAGGGCGGCAGCCATCGTTGCCATCGTGCTCACACTGGGCAATGCCGCTCAGGCACCATGGGAGTGGGGATGGGATGATCCGAAGGATGCCTATGCCAAGTACCATAAGGAGAAGGTGGACTCTGTGAATGTGCTGAGCACCATTCAGGCAGAGGTGACAGACAGTCTCAAAGAGACCAGTACGGATACGCCCACCTTGGTTGAATAAGATAATTTTTTCTATGCTTTCTTTTAATAATAACTAAAATTTACATGTAGTAGAAACTGTGAAGTTTCTCATTCTCTCAAATTTCAAAAAATACTAACACGGAAGACAAGGGCTGCACAGAGATTTCTGGCAGCCCACTTCATTTTTATACCTTAAAGGATCATTTCCTTAAACGGAGGTTCATCTGAAAGAGTGCAGGCAGGAAGATCAGCAACGAGAAAACCAATGCCAGCCACACTGACTGCTGCTGTCCGCCAAGAATATCCACCAGTTTTAGAGAGGGATCAGGATAGAGGTTATACATCACATAGGCTACAGAGTTGTTCACCCAGTGGAACACCACACCTGGCACGATGCTGTCCGTACGATAGTACATCCATCCCAGCAACAGACCAGCCAGGAAAGCATGAGGCATCTGGGCAGGATTCATGTGTATCAGTGCAAACAGTGCTGCAGAGATGGCGATACCCACCCAGGCATTCTTGTGCCAACGGAGCAAGGCTCGCAGCACAGCACCACGGAAGACCAGTTCTTCAGCCAGCGGTGCCAGAAGTCCTACCACCAGGTAGCCCAGACGCTCCTTCATTATCATGGCAAACTCATCTTCCATCATATTCGGCAACTCAGGCATCTGCTCCTGCAACCAAGTGGAAGGGATGATCACACCTAAGGCAGCTATCACACACCAGAAGAGTACAGGCCAGGGGCGAGTGCGCACCCAGTGACGCGACACCTCTGCCCATCTCGTCAACAGGAAGAGAGCCATCACCGCCACACTGAATAGTGCCATCGTGATGATCATGCCCATAGCATCTATCCTCGCCTCTGACCCATACATCAAGATATAGGCTCCCTGCACACCAAAGCTCACCACCACCTGAATGGCAGCAAATATCACTGTATAAATGATTGCATTCTTCATTTCAAAAGCTGTTTTACCTGTTCCTTATCTTTCTCCAACTGGATCACGAGATCATCAGAGGAATCAAACTTCTGCTCATTGCGCATACGATGCACAAACGAGAGAATCAGCGTTTTCCCATAGAGATCATCACTGAAATCAAAGATATTCACCTCGAGCGTCTGCTTATCACCGCCAAAGGTTGGTCTGTTGCCGATATTCATCATCCCAGCTCGACAATTCATATCATTTTCCATCTGCACCAGCACGGCATATACACCTGGCGCAGGAATGATCTTACGAGGATCTTCAACCTCCAGGTTTGCCGTAGGATAACCTAACTCACGACCGATATGCTCCCCTTGCACAACACGCCCACGCAGTTGATAAGGGCGCGTCAGATAACGAATTGCCAATTCAAACTCACCCTCTACGCCCAGCAGTTGGCGAATCTCAGACGAGCTGATAGCTTTCGAGCCATCCGACATCAGTTCTGCATCGCCACGCAGCACCTCAATGCCCAGCTCCTGACCATAACGCACATAGTCGTCGAAGCCCTCCTCACGATTGTGTCCAAAACGATTATCATAGCCCGTAAAGAGTGTCTTCACACCAAGCTGCCTCTTCAGTATCTGCTGCATGAACGCCTTTGCCGATAAGGCTGCCATCGCTTTCGTGAAGGGCAATACCACCAAATAGTCCACGCCCAACATAGCGATTTCTGCTTCTTTCTCCTCAAACGTAGTCAGCAACTGAGGCTGAAACGAAGGATCAAGCACCTCACGGGGCAATCGGTCGAAGGTCACTACCACAGAAGCCATCCCGGCCTTACGGGCTGTGTCGAGCACACGCCCTATCACAAACTGGTGACCACGATGCACACCATCGAATACGCCCACGGTAGCTACCGATGGTTCCTGCAACACAAAATCTTCTGAAAGAATAATCGTTTTCATGGGTGCAAAGGTACTCAAAATCACTATCAACGCCAAAGAAGAATCACTTATTTTGTATCTTTTTGGGAAAAGATTTGGATTTTTGATGGAAAAAGCGTACCTTTGCAGCCGATTAGAGCTAACAGCTCTTGATCACCGGACTTGTAGCTCAGTTGGTTAGAGCAACAGACTCATAATCTGGAGGTCCCTGGTTCAAGCCCAGGCTGGTCCACGAAAAAGCCTCAGATAATCTCTGAGGCTTTTTTATACTTACTTCTGATTATTTCTCACTCGGCATTACTTGGGGTCAGGCAACTCGTAGTACAAACCAGACTTATTTAGTGTAAATCTCTTCTTTATCTGGGTACAGATACCAATCGGTAGCATCATCCTTGTCTTCTGCCCATTCGCCGAAGGAATGATCGAAGGTGTGATAAGCACCAAAAGAAGCACCTTGTGTTCTGCCGCCGATCTTCACAGCATGAAGCGGCCAGCGGAATGCGCCGTTAGGAACGCACAGCGCCCAAGGCAGACTGACAATGGTCTGACCAGGATAAGGGAACAACACTTGAGCATTATGGTAGGCATAAGTGTGCACTTCCCAGTTTGCACCATTATATCCCTTGATGATAAAAGGATCCAACTGACTTAGCGACAGCAGATTGACATCAACATTATCCTTGAAAGTCAGCACATAGGTGATCTCTCGGGGAATAAAGGATCCGTTCGTATCATCGTTCTTATAATTCACATTATATAATTTACGTGTCATGAGGCCGTAATCTGCATTCAGGTTATCGCCTGTAGCCCAGTGGGCATCAGCAAAGATATTGAGCACAGCCTCCTGGCTCATACCAGTCAGCAGCAGTTCCTTTTTCTCCATGACAGTCCTCATCTGATCTGGGAACTCCACACCAGAGACAACATCAAAGGAAGCGCCGTATTCAGCTTCTGCCTTCTCTAAATCACTCGCCTTATAGCCAGCAAGACGGATGGCGAAGGCCAACTGCATGGAGGCGCCTACTGCAGCCAGCTCCACGTTGAGACGCACTTCTTTGGGAGCTGTACGCCGCATCGACAAGCGAACCACCACATCATTGTAGTCGTAATCGCCAGCATCGGGATACTCTTCCTCGTAGAGATAAGTAAAAGACTGCATCTGATAGTAGCCTCCCACCTTTACTTTGCTTTCAACAGGATGCTCAAAGCTGACCACATTGCCGGTATTGGGATTAAACGGCACGATGGTATATCTGCCTTCGCTGTCGATAGCGGCAGCATAGAATGATTCCTGAAGGTTAGGATAAGATACTGACATCAGCACGTTCGACTTATTCTCAACATAAGCCTCACCCAGAATGGTAGGCTGACTTGTTACTGTCGGATTATCTGTCAGAACCTGTATTCGCTCAATATCCTCCAAACCAGAGAGGTCCACCGTCAGCATCTTCGTTGTGCTCAACTGCCAATCGTGATTTTCATCTACATCATCTACTGGTGACAACTCTTGCACAATCTCTTCGTATCGTTGAAGATCAAACTGATTACGAACACAGCTACAAATTAATGTCACAAAACAAAAAGAAACTAATATCTGCCACTTATTATACATCATACTTATTATCTTTAATGTTGCAAAAATACAGAAATTAACCAAAAATAGGTTGATTTTCGCAAACGATTGCGTCCATTTTAATATTCTTTAACTCCATAAACTATTATCCTATTAATTTTTTGCGTACATTTGCACCATAATTCTAAAAAGCGCGAATATATACTCAGAATTAAGCAATCGGATTTTAATAAAAACAATCATAAATTAAAGGAGATTACATTATGAAGAAGTATTTGATGACAGGAATTGCCGCATTAACTTTTAGTGGCATGATCACAAGCTGTTCTCACGACATGGATCAGTACACTGGTGGGGATGTAACTGAGAACATTCAGAAAGATTATGAGACTAAGTTCGTAAGTCGCTTTGGTGAGCCCGCTTCTAATCAGGATTGGGGCTTTGGTTCTTCATCTGTTGCTGGAACTAGAGGTATGACGAGAACTATTCAGCCTTCTTTTGATTTTCCAGAAGATGCTGATGAAAGTAAGTTCTTGGAAGATGTTCCTGCTGGTGTAAATTCTTATTCAGCAGAGTGTGTAGCAAACAATCAGACTGACGGATATGGAGCTGGTACAAGTTATGTTGATCCCACTTGGACTGGCCAAGTAAATATCTGGGGTGTATGGGATGGCTCCAAGAGCTCTGGTGGTACTCTTTACATCAAGGGTGAGAACGACTTCACCAACAGAAAATTCTATGTTGCTCAAAATACTGAGATTTATTTGGTGAAGAATGCTGTGTTGAAATTGAGTTCAACTAATGCAAGCGATTTGCAGGGTGGGTGTAATTTTTATTTGGCTGATGGTGCAAAAATCATCACCGATGCCGAACTGGTGCTGAACAATGGTCTGCACATCTACAATCATGGTACGATAGAGGCTAACAAGCTTCATGCCAATAGTAATAGCGTGCTCTATAATGTGGGTATTGTGAAAGTTGCTACCAAGATTTCTGTGGAGAACGACCTGTCTGTCATTGTGAACGATGGCACGATTACTGCTGCTGACCTGAACACTGCAGGTAGTGGTAAGTTCGAAAACAACGGCACGGTAACTATCAGTGGAACAACCTTCGTGAACAGCAATAGTAATACTTGGGTGAACAATGGACAGTACCATACAGGTAACTTCCTCTATAACGCAGCCAGCGACGAGGTGATTAACAACTGCCGTCTGACTGTTGATGAAGACTTTAACATCAATCTTGGTGATAATCCTGGTACCGGCAACTTCAAGATGGATGCGGGTTCAGGTGTTGTAACCAAGTATTTCAATGGTGGTGGCAACTGGAACAAGGAATACTCTACAGGTCAAAATAAAGGCGAGGGTGGCCCATTCTATATCTACATGGGTGCAAACTCTGTGTTCAAGGTAACTGAGACTGCTACGATGAACGCCACAAAGGCTGACTATGGTATCTATGGTCCTGCAGATGGTGGTTATGCTGTTTTCCAGGCTAAGAACATTGTAATGGGAAAGGAAAATCAAGGATTTGAGGTTACTTATGGTAATAACCTGTATGTTTCTGCAGAATCACACTTTGCAAATGGCAATGATGGTCAGGCAGACCATCCTTACATTGATTTCAAGGGCAATGCTAAGATTTATGCTTCTGGATTTGAGGAAGGTTTGCCAAGTATCTCCATCAGCAGGACACCATGTAATCCTGGCTTCAATGAAAGTGCCGACGTGATTGAGAGTGTTCGTGTGATTGCTGAGGACTTGACAGTTAACGAAAATAAGAGTTTTAAGGAAGGTTCTGACTTTGACTTCAATGATGTTGTATTCGATGTTAACTGGAACAAGACTCAGGGTAAGGTATCTGTAAAGGTTCTTGCTGCAGGCGGTGAGCTGACCTTGTATATTGGCGGTACTGCTGATGGTGTAGAAGGTGTAAGAACTGTTAACGACCGCTTCAAAGAGGCTAATCCAGAAAAGAAGGACATCATCACTGAAAAGACAATGATCAATACTGCAGCAGGCTATCATAATGAGTATAACACATTCGAATTTGACCTTTCAGACAATGAGTGGGAAGGTGATAATATCAATGCTATCGCCAAGAGTATTTATGTCCGCGTGATGAAGTCTAATGCGCTAACCACTCTGAAAGCAGAAAAAGGTAAGGCTGCTGCTAAGATTTGTGTTGGTACTGACTACGTGTGGTGCGATGAGCGTCAGGACATTGATGCGAAGTATCCTAGCAATGATCCGGAGAAAGGCAAATTCTCTAAATATGTTAATGGCCAAGGTAATTGGGATAATTGGTACCACAATGATGTGAACAATGATTAAGATAACATCAAATACTTATATACTATTATTTGAAGGGGGCGTCCGCGTGAGCAGACGCCTCTTTTTTTGGGGAAAAACTTTGTAATGTGCATATAAAGTTGTAATTTTGCAGGCAATATGGTACTGAATTATATTTGGATTGCATTTTTCATCATTGCCTTCGTGATAGCTTTGGTGAAACTGGTGTTTCTGGGAGACTTTGAGGTGTTCCCAGCGATGATGGATTCCACCTTCTCATCATCGAAAACGGCATTTGAGATCTCATTAGGTCTGACTGGTGTCCTCTCGCTCTGGCTTGGCATCATGAAGATTGGTGAGAAAGGTGGCATCGTGAATGTGCTGGCAAAGCTGCTGAGTCCCATCTTCGTGAAGCTGTTTCCCGATATCCCCAAGGGGCATCCCGTTACAGGCTCGATCTTCATGAACATCGCCGCCAACATGTTAGGACTGGATAATGCTGCTACCCCACTCGGCCTGAAGGCGATGGAGCAGTTGCAGGAGCTGAACACGAAGAAGGATACTGCCTCGAACCCGATGATCATGTTCCTGGTGCTGAACACGAGCGGACTGACGCTGATACCTATTTCTATATTAGTGTATCGTGCCCAGATGGGTGCCGCCCAGCCCACTGACATCTTCATCCCTATCCTGCTGGCCACCTTCTTCTCTACCCTAGCAGGTATCATCGTCACCAGCCTGTACCAGAAGATCAACCTGTTTAATCGCACGATATTATTGACATTAGGTGGCGCAGCCCTCCTGGTGTCAGCCATCATCTGGGGCTTCGGACAGATGGACTCGATACTGATGAACAAGGTGAGCACCTCGACTGCCAACATCCTGCTGATGACGATTATCATCGTTTTCATCGTGGCTGGCTTGCTTCATAAGGTGAATGTCTATGATGCCTTTATCGAAGGTGCTAAGGAGGGATTCACAACGGCTGTAAGGATCATCCCCTATCTGGTAGCCATCCTGGTGGGCATCGGCGTGTTTCGTGCCTCTGGGGCTATGGACATGCTGATCGACGGCATCGCCTATGGTGTCCAGGCTTGCGGCGGAAACACAGACTTCGTGGGAGCCTTGCCTACTGCACTCATGAAGCCGCTGAGCGGAAGTGGGGCACGAGGTATGATGGTGGATGCGATGACAACCTATGGTGCCGACTCGTTTGTGGGTCGCCTGAGCTGTATCTTCCAAGGTTCTACGGATACCACCTTCTATATCCTCGCTGTCTATTTCGGTAGTGTGGGTATCGTTAAGACGCGTCACGCTGTGGCCTGTGGTCTGTTGGCAGACCTTGCAGGCGTCATAGCGGCGATCGCAATAGCATACTTATTCTTTGGTTGATATGGCAAATCTGAAATCATTAGCAAAGGATACTGCAATCTATGGACTGAGCAGTATTGTGGGCAGGTTCCTGAACTATCTGCTGGTGCCGCTATACACCTACTATATGCCTCACGAGACAGGCGATTACGGGGTGAGCACTAATATCTATGCCTATACAGCACTTATCCTCGTGCTGCTGACCTTCGGTATGGAGACCACCCTCTTCCGCTTTGCCAACGATGAGCGCTATCAACCTGATACTGTCTTCTCTACAGCGATGGCTACCGTGGGCTCGTTGACAGCTGTCTTCCTACTGCTAATCTTCGGTTTCATCGGGTCTATCAGCAGTGCCCTTGGCTACGCAGCGCATCCAGACTATCTCCTGATGATGGCAGTCGTGGTGGCGCTCGATGCCCTTCAGGCCATCCCCTTCAGCTTTCTGCGATTCCAGAAACGAGCCATCCGCTTTGCCTCGCTGAAGATGCTGTTTATCTTGCTGAACATCGCCATGAATGTGATTTATTTCGTGGTGCTGGGCAAGACATCCGTATTCTACGTATTCTTCATCAATCTGCTCTGCACAGGACTGATCACCTTCTTCTTCCTGCCAGACTTGTTCCGCATTCATTGGAAGTTCGACGGACAGCTGCTGAAGACCATGTTCAGCTACTCGTGGCCCATCTTGATATTAGGTATTGCGGGTATTCTGAACCAGGTGGCTGATAAGATCATCTTCCCGTTGGTCTATCCCGATCAGTCGCAGGCTAATGTCTTGTTGGGCGACTATGGCTCTTGTGTGAAGATCGCGATGATTATGGCGATGATCACGCAGGCTTTCCGCTATGCCTACGAGCCCATCGTGTTTGCCAAGAGCAAGGATGCCGACAAGACGGAATACTACGCTGCGGCGATGAAATACTTCCTGATCTTCACGCTGCTGGCCTTCCTCTGTGTCATGGGTTGGATGCCTGTGCTGCAGTATATCATCGGTGAGAGGTATCGTGAGGGATTGGGTGTCGTACCTATCGTAATGGCTGCAGAGATCATGATGGGTGTGTATTTCAACCTCTCGTTCTGGTATAAGCTCATCGACAAGACCATCTACGGGGCTTGGTTCTCACTCGCCGGCTGTATCGTGCTCTTCGCCGTGAACATCCTGTTTATCCCCGAATACGGCTACTGGGCTTGCGCCTGGGGTGGTGTTGCCGGCTATGGCACAGCGATGGTGCTGAGCTACATCATCGGACAGCAGAAGAACCCCATCCCCTACCCGATGAAGGATCTGGCTATCTACGTGCTGGCTACGGCAGTGCTCTTCGTTGTGATGCAGCTGCTGCCTGACTCATGGTCAGACTTCCTGAAACTGTGTGTTAACACGCTGCTGATCGCCCTTTTTGCCGCTCTTATCGTGAAGCGTGACTTCCCACTTTCAAGAATTCCCATTATTGGGAAATATTGCAAGCATTAATGGTAGCAATTTTTTGACTTAATAGTAACAAAAATATGAAGCAATTACTGACTTTATTTTTCGCCTTCAACTTATCACTTCTCACAGCACAGGCTGATGAGGGTATGTGGACATTGTATAACCTGCCCAATGCCGTCTATGAGACGATGAAGCAGGAGAATTATGAGTTGCCTTACGGGGCATTGTATCAGGGCGATGATGCTGTGAAGAACTGCGTGGTGAACTTCGGCGGCTACTGCTCTGGTGTGGTGGTGTCACCCAACGGACTGGTCTTCACCAACCATCACTGCGGCTTCGAAGCCATCCGTTCGCATTCTACCGTAGAACACGACTATATGTTGAACGGATTTGTGGCAAAATCCTATGAGGAGGAGTTGCCTAATGAGCGCCTCTTCGTGAGCTTTATGGTGGAGCAGAAGGATGTGACAGCCTATCTGGACTCACTTGGTCTGAACAAGCTCATTGAGGATCAGCGCGCGCAATTTGTCGATTCCATCGAGAACGTGATGCAGAAGGATATCCGTAAGCAGGACTCAACGCTGCGTGTAGAGATCAAGCCCTTCTACGAGGGTAATGCCTACTATCTGACCACCTATCGCGACTATAACGATGTACGACTGGTGTTTGCGCTGCCTAAGTCGATGGGTAAGTTTGGTGGCGAGACAGACAACTGGATGTGGCCTCGTCAGACTTGCGACTTCTCTGTGTTCCGCATCTATGTCGATCCCAAGACTGGTGGTCCCGCAGAGTATTCAAAGGATAACGTGCCGATGAAACCGAAGAAATGGGCACCAGTTTCACTGCAGGGCTACGTGCCTGGCTCGTTCTCAATGACCATCGGCTATCCTGGCAGCACCAACCGCTATCTCTCCAGCTATGGCATCAAGGAGCGTCGTGATGCAGAGAATGAGCCACGCTATAAGACACGTGAGGTGAAACAGGACATTATGATCCGCCACATGCGTGCCGACGAGGCTGTGCGTATCAAGTATGACTCGAAGTACGCCCAGAGTTCTAACTACTGGAAGAACTCCATTGGCATGAACAAATGTATCGATTCCATCGGACTGATTCAGCAGAAGGCAGCCTATGAGCAGAAGATCCGCCAGTGGCAGGACTCTACAGGCTATCTGAAAGGTCAGCTCGACTTCCAGCTTCTGGAGCGGCTCTACGCCAAGCAGTTCAAGGCTGTAAGGGCTCTGACCTACTTTACTGAGAGCTTTGGAAGGCGCAGCGCTGATGAACTGACACGTCGTGCCTATCGCGCACACAACGGTTCCATCGTGAAGGGTGATAAGGAGAAGCCCAAGAAGCAGTATATTGAATTCAAGGACAACAGCGACGAGTGGGACGAGGCTACTGACAAGGAGATTATGGCAGCAGCCATGAAGTTCTATCGCGAGCAGGTAGAAGAGGATTATCTGCCCAGTTTCTATCAGATCGTGGATCGCGACTTCGGTGGCGACTATCAGAAGTATATCGACTACCTGTATAAGAAGTCGCAACTGATAAAGAATGGCAAGAAGATCTACATCAACAAGAAGAGCTTCCGTAAGGATCCTGGTGTGGCTTATGGCGAGAGCCTCAACGATGTCCTGTATAAGCTTTTCGACGAAACTGCAGAAGTTTACGATTCCATCGCCATCCAGGAGCGTTATCTCTGTGCTGCCAAGCTGCGTATGGAGCAGGATATGCCCAACTACAGTGATGCCAACTTCACCATGCGACTCTCTTATGGTCAAGTGGGCGAATACCTGTTGGGTGGCAAGCCTTCAGGCTACTACACCACAGCAGAGAGCATCGTGGAGAAGATGAAGCAAGGCGAAGCTGGCACCATCGACTACGAGGCAGAACCCATCATGAAGGAGCTGCTCTCTAAGTCTGACTTCGGCAAATATACTGATAAGACTACTGGCAAGCTGCACCTCTGCTTCCTCTCAAACAATGATATCACAGGCGGAAACTCTGGTTCACCGATGTTCAATGGCAAGGGTGAGCTCATCGGCCTAGCCTTCGACGGCAACTGGGATTCTCTGGCCTCAGACATCTTCTTCGATCGCCAACTGGCCCGTTGTATCGGTGTTGATATCCGCTACGTGCTCTACATGATGGAGAGCTGGGGAAAGGCAGATCGACTGATCCAGGAGATCAACGCGCAATAAACCAAGAAAAAGCCTCGCCAAATGCGAGGCTTTTTCTATGATATAATCTGGCTGATTTCTTCGATGGAATCAGCCGTTTTAATGATATCTCGCCAATTCCCACGAATCAGTCCTTTGTCTTGCAGCTCATCGAGCATCGCTATCAGCGGATTCCAGAAACCTTTCATATTATACAGGATAAGTGGCTTGTCATGATAGCCGATGGTGGCAGATGCTGCTACAGTGAACACCTCATCCATCGTGCCGATGCCACCAGGCAAGGCAATAAAAGCATCACTCTGATCCATCATCAGCTGCTTGCGGTCTGTCAGGTTATCGCAGGGGATTTCTATGTCCACGTAGTCACTCATGCGTCCAGACTTCTCCACAATCATCGGAATCATACCGATCGTTCGACCTCCGGCCTCTTTTGTAGCTTTACCAAGACACTCCATGAGACCTTGATTCACGCCTCCATACACGATGGAATAGCCATTTTTTGCTGCCCATGTTCCCAGTTCCTCTGTCATCGTGAAGAACTCATTGTCAATCTGCTGATTAGCAGAACAAAATACACAAATCTTCATATTAGTAATCATTAAACGTATTCAGTAATGTTATTCTTTCTCTATCAGCCAGTATTGCATGTGCTTGGTGGTGCGCTTGCTCTTGAAATTGAACTGGATGTCGTTTAGAGCGTTGCCGATCTTCTTGAATGTCGTCTCTGGATCGAAGTTGGGATAACGCGTGGCCAGCAAGGCGCTGATTTCGCCAAGACTCCACCATTTGGCTGTTTCGTTTTCCTTTGGAGCACGGAAAGTCTCGCCAATCATTTCCACCAGGTCGTTCAGATGCTGATAGGGCTCATTCTCTGCTATCAGCGTCTTGATCTCATCATCGTCCAGCCAGAATCGCTCACCTTTATTAAATAGGTGCAAGGCTTGGGCAAAGAGCTGCTCATGGTTGAGATTATCCTCGAAGTTGATGTTGCCATTGACACCTACGCAGACAAATCGGCGACTTCCTGTCGGATCCACCAGTGGTTTCAACTGATTGGTGGTGCCTATAAAAGAGGTGTAACGGCGATAGAGCTTGATGGTCTTGCCGTATGGCGGACGGAACTTGACATCGCTCGATGACAACAGATATTTGAGCACAATCTGCTGAGAATTCGTGGTTTTATCGAATTCATCGATGTTTATCAGAGCAAACGAAGTAAGGGCAATATTCAAATCGAACTCGTTTTTGAAGTTCAGTTTGTCGTTATAGTAATCACGCAGTTCTGGAGGCAGGATAATCTTGCAGAATCGCGTCTTTCCGCAACCCTGCCTGCCAATCAGTAGTGGGGTTAACGCATTGCCCGTCAGCTGTTTGTCGCTCTCACGCCATTGCGCAACCATACCCGTCAGCCAGAACTTTAGATACTTAGGCCAATGGGGCTGGGAGGTTGGCACGCGGGCGGCAAGGTCTGCGATATAATCATGTCCATCCCAAGCGGGCAGTTTGTCGAGCCAGGTGTTTACTGGGTCGTATTGTTCAATACGGGTGGAATCGATAAAACGGTTCACGTTCCTGTCCCATGCTTTCAGACCTAACTCCGTAGCACGTAGTGTCATGTCGTTGCGCACCTCCTCTGTCAGAGGCTTGAATCGCTGATCATCGCTGAACTTCTCGCGATACTCGGCCACACCAGTCAACAGATTCTTGCGCATATCGAAGTTGGAATTAAGGAAAATCTCCGTTTTCATCGCTTGGATGGTATCATCAGGAACGCTACGTAGCGGATGAATCTTGTGCTTCTCGCGATAATCCTCCTGTTCCAAAACGCTGTAAACGCATTGGAAAATCTTCTCTACCAACTGCTTGTCGCGGTTCAGGACAGGATGAAGCAAAGTCAATCCCTTGGCATGAGCTTGAGGAATACCCTGATCCAGACACATCGAGGCTATCTGCATCAGCAAAGTGGCCTCTTTGTTCTCGTCGGGCAATTCGAAATAATGGCCCATCACGGTCTCAACAATGAAAGTCCAGTTCAAGTGATAGGTGCGTGTTACGGTTCGTCCTGGCATCAAGTGATCCTCTTCGCGACTGATCACCACAGGCTGAGGCAACTCGTGGTTTTCTGTGTCAGCGTAAAACGGACGAGCGTCGGCATTAAACCACATCTCAGGATCTGCACTCATGTAAATGGTACGATCCAATCGAGGTTCCAGGAACTCAATATCAAAGCCAAACTGATTCTGATACGCCCTTCGCGCTGTGTTATAAAGATTAAGGTGGAACTGCCCGATATGCTCCTCGCCTTGAGGCAAATCCCCACCAAACAACTGACCTCTACAAACGATCTTAACACTTCTGCCCGAGCCACCAAGAAAGCAGATCATCGTCTCTGGCAGTTTCTTTGCCAACTCCCTAACCTCTACTGCTTTCTCATAAGTCTGAAGGTCATTAACCTCTAAGACCACAAGACCGTTGTAGGCTATCATCGCCCATGCCCCCTTGCGATTGATATAGTCGGCAGCAAAACAGATTCTTGGCAACTTGATGCCACCTTCCCATTGCGTGTCTATCTGTCCGTCCTCCTGTCGATGCGGATTCATAAGATGATATACCTCACGCGTTCGGGTAACCGTATTTTTAAACACGCCGTTTTTAATAGCTGCAGCTAATTCTGAGAGTTCAATACGGTTGATGACCTCTTTGGAACCTGTTTTTTTAAGTAATGTAATATTCATATCTTCAATATGATTGATGGTTTCGACTTGCAAAGGTATAACAAAAATGCTAAATTGCAAAACATATTCGAAAGAAAGTATTATCATATTACCTACATACCTACATAAAATGATTCAAAATGCCTATAAATACTAGCATTTTGAAAGTTTCTTACCTACATGATAACTACATTCAAACTACATATAACTACATAAATACTACATAAAAACAGCCTGATAACGTAGTTTTAGAATCAATTATACCCATCTGCAATTTCTACCATTATGGATAGCAAATGAATTCTCTAGAGAATTTTCTATCAAGTAGCCTTACTAGCAATTGCTAATAAGTAAGAAAGCTCTAAAATTCTCTAGAGAATTTTCTAATAACTATTAAGGGAAAAACTTGCAAATTGGGTAATTGTGTTTTGTTACAAGCCTATAAACAACAAAATGTATGTAGTTAGTATGTAGTTTTATGTAGTTATCATGTATGTAGAAAAGTTAGTAAACATCTAACACACAATTAATTAATATAAGATTATGTAGGTATGTATGTGATTTACAATTATTCAATTTCAATTTCTAAAAATGAAATGATAAAATTTTTATTTTCTTCGAATTATTTTGTAATTCTCTCGAAAATGTTTAATTTTGCACCAAAATCAGATAAAACGCAAAATGAAGTATCGAATTAAGAAAGAAACCAAACCAACGCTGCCAACCTATGGTAAATACAAAGCTGTAGCAGTACACTATCAGACTGTTGAAAGCAGACAGATTGTCAAGGAAGCAGCCCAACGAATGGGTACCCATCCTTCAAATGTTCGTGGTGTGCTATTAAGTCTGGCTGAGGTTATCAATAATCATCTTCGTGAGGGCGATCGTGTGCGTCTGGAGGACTGGGGCATGATGAAACTGGAAATAGAGAGTGAGAAGGTTGACAATCTTAAGGACTTCAAGGCAAAGAAGCACATTCGTGGTGTCCGTCTCCATTTCTTGCCAGAAAGTTCCGAAGGCACCCAAGCCCTCTACCAAGGCATCACCTTCGAGAAAGACAAAAATGGATGATAAACGCTATATCCAAAGCCTCATTAACGAAGGCGAGCATCAGCAACAGGACTTCAAATATCGTGTTTCTGATGCGATGAAATTGGCAAAATCCGTTTCAGCCTTTGCTAATACTGACGGTGGGCGACTGTTGATTGGCGTTCGCGACGATGGCAATATGTCGGGTGTCCGCGATGAGGAGGAAATCTACATGATGCACCAGGCTGCCTATCGCTACTGTCGTCCGCAAGCCAGCATCAAGTTCGATACCTATCATGTTGAGGGGCGAACCATCGTTATTGCTACTGTTCCGCCATCTGACAAGCGCCCCATCTGTGTGATCGATGACGAAGGTCATCAGCGTGCCTATATCCGCATTGCCGATGAGAATATCGTGGCTTCTCCCGTGCATCTGGCCATCTGGCGCGAATCACAGAAGCCCCAAGGCACCATGATGACCTATACCGATACCGTTCGCAAACTCATTGACACCCTACAAGGTCAACAACTCACACTAAACCAACTTGTCCGCCTCTCAAAAATCCCCCGCCATAAAATTATCACCCTCCTGGCTCGCCTCATCCGCTTCCACGTCGCCAGATGGGATTACACCAACCAAAAGTTCTTATTCAGTATAGAATGAGTAGTTTTTATGCGGATTATTCTTATGTTTCGATTTATTATATTACCTTTGCAAACATAATTCATAACTGATATATTATCTATGGCAAAGATTAATGTCCAAAATACGGAGATAACCATCGTTTCGCACAATGACGATGACTACATTTCGTTGACCGATATGGCTCGTAGTCAGTTGCAGGAGCACATCATTTTCCGTTGGCTCAGTCTGAAAAGTACAATTGAGTACCTTGGTGAATGGGAAATGCTCTACAACTCCAATTTTAATTGTACCGAATTCGGTACATTTAGAAATATGGCGGGCAGTAATAACTTTGTTCTGTCAGTCAAGACATGGATAGAAAAGACTGGTGCCATTGGTATCTTTTCTAAAGCAGGTCGTTATGGCGGCACTTATGCCCATCGCGATATTGCCTATCACTTTGGCATGTGGATAAGCCCCAAGTTCCAGCTGCTGTTGGTGAAGGAATACCAACGACTGAAAGCTGAAGAGCAGAAGATGTTGGGATGGACTGCCAAAAGAGAACTATCCAAGATTAACTACCATATTCATACCGATGCCATCAAAAGCCATTTGATTCCTGAAGAAATTACTCCTGCGCAGGCCAGTATTATCTATGCCGAGGAAGCCGACGTGCTGAATGTAGCTATGTTTGGAATGACAGCCAAACAATGGCGAGAAGCCAATCCCGAATTGAAAGGCAATATTCGTGACTATGCCACCATCAATGAATTGATTTGTCTTTCAAATATGGAGAATATCAATGCCGTGCTCATCAACGATGGAATACCACAGGGCGAAAGGCTTGTGAAACTCAATCAGATTGCTATTCAGCAAATGCAAGTGTTGGAGGGGAATAGTAATAAGAATCTGCTAAAGTGATAGTCCTGGGGACAGGTGCCTGAGTTATACAGCCGTCATACCCAAACAGAATCTGTGACTAGAACTATACCCAGTGTTATGGCATGACTAGGCGCAATGGGGTCAGGCACCTTTGCGCCCGACGGCGCCAAACTCCCCCTCTGGATGCTTGGATTCTTGTATTAAAACAACAATAGGATTGATTGTGGTCACAAGGTCATCACCCTTTTGGCTCGTAGTCAGTTGCAAGAGTATATCATCTTTCGTTGGCTCAGTCTGAATGGAGCGGGCTTCTTAATAGCTCACACGGGTTGAAGTGACCCCCCTGTGATTTTGAAGGAATATAAAAATGAGGAACTGTTTCAACACAGTTCCTCATTAATTTTGACATATCAATATGTTATTGATATTAGTAGCCAATGGTACGGTGAGTAAGTCTTCT
>CADCFA010000034.1 GCA_902800595.1 uncultured Prevotellaceae bacterium
CCTCCTTTCATGGCTTGAAACGTTAATAACGCTACTGATTGGCGGAAACACGGGCTACAAAGTGCACTGGTTTCCTGTCGTCGGGCCAAACATGACCCTTTAAAGGTTTTCTTTTTCATAATTAATTTAAGTTTTAGTTCATACTTGGAGCTATTCAAAGCTCCGTTGATTATTGTTAGAATGCAAAATTACACTAATTTCATAAAATGCGCAAATTTACACTAATAAAATTTTGGTGGTTCCTAAAAATTTATGTACATTTGCACCATCAAAATATTGTCGAACTTAAAAATAATGGTATGAACAACATTGAATCAAGCAAAGGCGAGATCGTGATGTACCAACCCGATGAAACTATCAGGCTGGAAGTAAGAATGGATGAAGAAACCGTTTGGCTAACTCAGCAACAAATGGCAGAGTTATTCCAAAAAGACCAGTCTGTAGTAGCCAGACATATTAATAATGCTTTTAAAGAAGGGGAACTGGATGAAAATAGTAATATGCATTTTTTGCATAATACTCAATATAAGTATCGCCCAACAAAAGTATATAGCCTGGATGTCATCATATCTGTAGGATATAGGGTAAAAAGTAAGAGAGGTACTGCATTCCGCCAATGGGCAAATAAAGTCTTAAAAGACTATCTATTACGAGGATATGCAATCAACCAACGGATAGCACAAATAGAACAAAGGACAGACAGTCGCTTCGAAAGTCAAGCAAATAGGATTTCAGCTTTGGAAGACAAGGTTAATTTCTTCGTCCGCTCATCCCTCCCCCCAGTAGAAGGCATCATAAAATACTCAAAAAGGTAAATTGTTATCATATCGTGGGGGGAAAGGTAAACTTTCTCTTTCTTCTAATTCTTCTGCTTTAAGTTCCCAATCTTTCCTTATCGCGTCTAAAGTTTTCTCAATTTTGTCTATCCCACATTTCCATGTTTTTTCTAATACATTTCCTTCAGGATCTAAATAGACTAAAGATGCATAATGACAAGAGAGCGTTGAACTATCTGTGTGATAAATGAAAAGTTGGTTACATTCTTTAGAATAATCAACCTTTATTATTTTATGTCTTCGCCCATCAAAATAAAAATAATTATTGGAATTCAAATACGTGTAAAAATCTGCAAGGCAATGGCAGCTATCTGGTATTTTTAGGCAGAAATTGTCATTTCTCTTAGCTTTATTTTTTCTTGAATTATTAATATAATCAGGAACAGGTGTCTCACAACCATGAATAGCACGAGTTTCTGATAGAGAATCTTCGTCATATGGATAGTTTATCCACTGACGATCATCTGATTGATTAAACAAAAAGGTTTCAATAGTATCTTCAACCTGTTTTCTTACATCAATTTCTAAACAAGCAATTCCAGATTCAATTATTTTTCTCCTTTTTTCAGGACCAACCTCATGCGTATTTCGAATTTCTATAGCCCATCGTTTACCATCAGCGGTAATTCCAACGACATCTGGTTGCATATCATTTCTATCTTTACGTTTTTCGACCTCAACTTTTACAAATTCCAATTTGCGAGGTGGTATGGTATAGTAATTGGAAGCCATCACGGATTTATATTTCTCAATAAGATATATAGATAAGATATGTATAAATGTCATATCTGCACCATGACAATTAGAATGCTTGGAATGAGCAAAATACTTTGTACGAATTCCCTTGCCTATTCTCGCTTCAAGAGGTTCATTGCAAATAAGGCAGTGGCAATTACAAGCTAATCCACTAACCTTGATATTGCTTATGCAAACTAACTCATCATTAGAATTAAGTGCATAACGATATTTAAACCCCTTTTCCATATTATTAAGCTTTATGAGTAAGTTTTTGGTAAAGTTTGAATAGTTCAGCCACACATTGGCTTTCTGTCATAGTCTTGATGGGGAAGCCGTATGCCTGCATGACAGCACGATCGTTCTCCTGATGGGCTTTGCGTAGTTCTACTGGCATTGTTAACTCGTCGTAGAGGTCTGCTAATGATGAATCGGGATAAAGAGCACGAGCATCAAGGATGGCTTGTGCTGTCTGTTCTATCTTTGCCTTTTGTGCTTCGGTTGGATTTGGCCAAGGGAAGTTGTTATAGACTACATCCTTTGAATAGCGATAGCGCATTTCAAGTCGACCACAAACAGCACGCATCCAAGCCATATGGACATTGCTTTCGAGTATGCCGAAATGGTATAAAGTGGCATCGGGGATAAGTAAAACGGCATTACTACAAATATCATTAAATGACATAAATCCAATTGGGATGTAACGTCGCTTTTCAGAAGAATGGCAAGGAACTAAAATATAGTTACCTTCTGGCATATTTTCAATATGAAAATGTGTCGGCGAATCTGCAAGTTTACGAGTACCTGCACTTTTGCTCGCAAGACGTAATTTTCTAACGGTCTCAACCCGTTTGAGACAATTAGGCATTTTGCGTAGTTCTGCAGGAGAACAATTGCCTAACCATAAACAATAACGTGGACAACGATTGATGAACTCGTCTGCCCCATAATATGGATGAAAAAATTTAGTTGATTCTGGTTCTATCTTTATAAATTCATCATATTCTTCTTTTGTGAAAAGATAGTTACCTCCATCAATAGGCTTGTTGCCGATTCCCATATAAGGAACTGTACAAATAGGAACAGGTCTACTGGCAATAAATACATCAGGCGCATCCATCAGGTAAGCATTGATGTGGCTAACCTTACTCACTTTGTCATTATCGAAGAGTAAGTGCTCTTTTTCAGGCTCATTTTTGTGACTAAAGCCAACGATCACGCAATGTACATGTGCCTTCAATGAAGCCTCGCTATCCCAACGGAAAGTTCTATGAGCAAAGTCAATGCGAAGTCCTTTTTCTACGAGTGGCTGCCATAGATTTGCAACTTGTTCACCTTGACAAATGCTATTGGTTGATACAAAAGCAATACGAGGATGTCCAATTCTTGTTGATTGAAAAGCTTTCATGTACCAGCAGCAAACATAATCGAGATTACCTACATTCTTCCATTTCTCACCAAATATACTGATGACATCTTCTTTCTGACTTGCATCCATCTGACGAGCGCCAACAAACGGAGGATTGCCGATAATGTAATCATACATCATAACAAGCCCTTCCTCTTTAGGCTCTTCCTCGTATGTTATTTCATATACATTCGTACGTATTTCCTTGCGTTCTTTTTCGATAGGCTTATATCCTGGTACAGTCCTGCTTGATGGTAAGGATTTTATTGGCAAGGGAGATGGCAGACCATCTTTGTACGGAATGAAATTCCAATCCATTCTCAAGGCATTGCCCTCCCGGATATTATGATATGATTTCAACGGCAGGAAGTCAATGTCTC
Organism: uncultured Prevotellaceae bacterium; assembly: GCA_902800595.1. Classification (GTDB taxonomy): domain Bacteria; phylum Bacteroidota; class Bacteroidia; order Bacteroidales; family Bacteroidaceae; genus Prevotella. Next base: position 3,360 of record CADCFA010000034.1, read on the forward strand.
GACGGGTGATTTTCTCCGTCTCTCGTAGCATCTGTGCCTCTGAAATCCAAAGAGCTGTGGTAGCGACGGTTACGGCGAAGTCGTTGATCTCTATACCGTAGAACTGCTGAATGCTCACCTTAACGGGATTCACTTCCTCAAACCCAAGGAATGACTGACCATAATATCGTTCACGAATAACTTCATTCTCCAGACGACGGAGCGAGAGGTAAGTCTCTGTCAGGAAATTTCCTGACCCACAAGCTGGATCCAAGAATGTAAGTGAAGCCAATTTCTCTTGGTAGGCATTGAGCTTCTTCTGGCGTTGCTTCTCCACTTTTTCTTCCAATATCTCATCTAATTCACGACGCAGGTCATTCAAAAACAAAGGATCAATAACCTTATGGATATTCTCAATACTCGTGTAGTGCATACCACCACTACGGCGAGTTTCTGGATTCAATGTCGATTCAAAAACTGCACCAAAGATTGTTGGTGATATCTCGCTCCAGTCGAAATCAAGACTGGCATTGCTCAGTAAAGTCAGCTTCAGCTCTTCTGTAAACTGAGGTATCTCTATTTCTTCCGCAAACAGTCCGCCATTGGTATAGGGAAAAGCCTTCAGTTCTTCTTGCAGATACTTGCTGCGCTTTTCTATCGGAGTATTCAGCACCTCGAACAGATCACGCAACGCACGACGCAAGTCCTTGGCCTCATAAGTCACAAGAAAATCATGAAATTGATCATGAGCAAAAACACCAGCATCCTCAGCATATAGACAGAAAACAATACGAACACAAAGGATATTCAGCCATCGCAGTGCTTCTGTTGAGTTGTCATCGTATTGCAGCAGCAAAGCCTCATAGATCCTACCTACGATTTCGCCTGCTTGCATAGATACTTGCATTTCCTTGCTTAGATGCTCATTCTTTGCATCCACGAGAAACATCAAGCGATAAAATTCCTTACCCAGATTTTCAAGCAATATCTGTTCTGGCTCTCCATTAGGCTGTTCCATATCATAAACAAGGAACTCGGAGAAGTTGCAAGTCACGATCCAACGCGGATGTTCAGAAACCGGTAATGAGACCACATAACGACGAGCCTGCTGAAAAGGGTTAAGGAGCGAGCCATCACTTTGACGAATGCCTGCTCGAAGGTCTTTTCCTAAAGATTTTTGTTCTATCAATACTCGAGTGGATGGAATACGGCCATCTATGAAATTAGAAGCATCTACCATACGATGGTCTTCAAAAGATATAAAGCCGTCCGTTGGTGTCTTTATACCAAACACATTGGAAAGCAGATCTAACCAGAAGGGTTGCGACTCACCCCTCTCATATCCTCTACCCTTCCATCGTTCTGCAAACTCAGCAGCAGCTATAGAAATTTGCTTCTCAGTCTTCATTTTCTTTTTTGGTTTTCGGTTCCTAATTATGGCTACAAAGGTAAGACTATTTATTGATTTAACCAAACTAATATGATTCTTTTTCTCAACGATATCGTCTAAACTCATAGAAATCAAACGAAACACACAAGTTATGAAACCGAAGACGTGTCCATTGCGCTTAAAAACAATTCCTCTGATCGGTCTGTTTGGTGTCAGGGCACGAAAGGGTCAGACACTCGTGCGCCCTTCCAAACGTGGTAGCTTTGCGACACGATTCTGCCGCCTTGTTAGCGTTTTGTCGCAATCTTCTTCCGTTGACGCAACAACCTCAGGACAAAAATCAGCAAATGTTTGCCCACTTCCCCAAAACGCCATACCTTTGCCAACGCAAACAAGCAATAACGCCTGTCACTGCAACGCACGCGCTCTGACAATGGAAGAGTTGGAGAATGTAAATGGTGGTCATCCTCATACAAGACTGACATGGCCAGGAAAGAACAATTTAAAGAGGATAGATCAAATAGTAAATAACATTAAGAAACTGTTTAATGCAAAATAGCGTGAGTAATCGGGGGGACCTGTCCCCCCGATCTCTCGTCAACATTACACCAATTTCATGAAATGTGCAAATTTACGCTAAAAATTTTGTGGTAATAAAAAAACACATTATCTTTGCACCATCAAAACATTGTTGAACTTTTAAATCCATAAACTATGGACGAATTACAAAACATTCAAGACATGGTTTTTGAGCTTCGCGGACAACGCGTGATGCTCGACTTCGATTTCGCGAAGAATGGATTTATTCAACCCGAAGAAAAGGATGTTAAGACATATAAGGTTTTTGTTAATTCATAGATTGTTAAGACGTCGTGATGACGGTTTGATTAATGGTTATCCAGGGCTCAGCGGAGCCCTTTTTTTATGCCCTTTGCTTCTCAGAACATAAGATTTTACTTTTCAAAGTTTCCCACTTTCCCACTTTCCCACTTTTGACATTAAGGTTTTTACTATAAGAAAACCTGGTAGTAGCTTAAAGGGTAATTATTAAATTATATCTCTATATATATTTAATATTATATATTATATATAATATATAATATTAAAATTTTCGTTTTAGTAAAATCGAAAATACAAATGTCAAAAGTGGGAAAGTGGGAAAGTGGGAAACCTCACCTGAAAAAAGTTCGATTTTCAGTGAAAAAAGTCGCTTAAAAATTTGGTAAATTCACCAAAAATTCGTACCTTTGTATCGTTGTTAGAAAAGGACATAAGGCAACAAAATTTGCGGCATAACTATAGAAAAAATTTTTCTAAGTGCACTAGTAAGATTTTCATAGTAAAACCGCAAAAACACGGACTAAGGAAGAGGTTTTAAGGAAGAGGAAAAACATTTACACCCTTAAAATTTTAAATCAATTATGGCTTTAAAAGTGAAAGCAGTAGAACGTCTGCTAAAGTTTGACAAGAACGATCCTGGTTCTTACCGTTATGTGTTGAAACCCGAGCTCTACACCAGTCTCGACCAGAAGAAGGTGATCCGTGAGGCAGCTCTCCGTAGTGGCGTTAGCCAGGGCGTGATGAAGGCCTGCTGGGATGCAGCCGGCGAGGTGATCAAGGCCTGGGCTACCGAAGGTCACGCAGTGGCTCTGCCCGGACTGGGCTCCATGCGATTCGGACTTCGTTCGAAGTCAGTGGAGAAGGTCGAGGACGTGAAGACCGGTCTGATCTCCAGTCGTCGTATCATCTTCACTCCGAGTGTCGATCTGAAGGATGAGCTCGCCAACACTGGTATCCTCATCACCTGCTACGACCGCACCGGTAAGGAGGTGAAGCGTGTGACCTCAACTTCTGGCGAGGTGGAGGATCCCGAGAACGAGAACGGCAACCAGTCGCAGAACGGTGGTAGCACCTCAGGCGGTAACGGTGGTAACAACACCCCTACCCCTCCAGTTGAAGAGCCTGACTACGACCAGCCAAGCGGAGATTAACCAATAACCAATAACCGTTAACCAAGACTCCGAGCTCTGCTCGCCTGAGCACCTACGGAGCGCAAGAACCAATAAGCGTTATGACTAGGAAGGAGACTTTGAAGTTTGTGGTGCAGATCATAGCATCAATTGCAACGGCGGTATTGACCGCGTTGGGAGCTACCTCTTGCATGGGGTACTAAAAAGGGAGAGGCATCCGATAAGGGTGCCTCTCTTGATATCTCGACTAAATTATACACATAAAGAATTAGGATAGTCGTACAAGAAAAATCCTATGAAATGTGCCAATTTTGCCACACCCTCTTGCGTTATATTATTCGTCTCTTTATTAGAGTTACTCCAACTTGCCGCCACCACCTTTCTGCGGGTTGTTGCCCAGGTCTTGCTCGTTGGTGTTGAGCCAGTTGCCCCAGCCCGTCAGCTTGTGGAAGTCGCACTTCTCGTAGCCCTCGTTGTAGTTATTGAGTGGCTCCGGTGTGATAACATTATGATAGTTATGGGAGTAAAACATATGGTTCAACAGACATACACTTAGCGTGTAATGGTCCAGATGCTCCTTGCTGTAGTTCACATCGCGATAGTGAATGAAAGCCTCCTTGAAGGCGTTGTCCAGCGTGGCAGAGATGGTCTTCAGCTCGGCATCGCCGGTCTCCTTAGCCAGCAGCTGGGCATAGTCGGCAATGTCGAAGAAGGGGTTCTCCCATTCGTATTTCAATTTTTCATCCCCCCTGATAGGCTCAACACGATACACGCTCTTGGTAGCACGGTCGATGGCCTCCTTCTGTGTGGGATAGAGTGCCAGAAGACGGTCGCACAGCTGCTTGGCGGCATCGACGATGGGCTCGAACTTATCGGTGCGGATCATCTTGTAGTCGCCGTTCATGATTACTCCCTCATTTTCAGCTAAATAACTGTTCTGCCATTTGGGTGTACAGCGTTCAAACATCAGCCCGCCAGCTTTCACGGGATCGCCAGTTTCCACGAGTCCACGTACAAATTCCGTCATCAGCTCGCCGTCGCTGCTCAGCACATGGGCCGATGCAAAGATATAGTCGGCAAAAGTGCGTGCCTGAGTCAGTGTTTCCATATTGCCCATATTGCAGTTGTGGAACATCAGCGTGTTAAAATGGTCAATACCTGCAGCTTTCATGGCATCGTACATCTCGTACATATCCATCCATTCGCCGTCCACCCACTCGTCGGTCATCACACCACGGGTTGCACGCGCCTGCTGAACCTCATACTTGCCTGGCACATCGTAAAAGGGATCAAAGGCTGAGCCGTGACCCCAGATGCCCATCACGTAATCCTTAGCGGGACACTGCAGACTACTGAACTCGAGAAACATGCGCATCGTGTTAGGATTGCATATCTTCAGCTGCTTGGCTTCCTCGCCCATGCCGATTGCCTGCAGACCATTTTCTTTAATCTTGTTGAGATCGGTCTTGTCGGTCAGCTCAAACCACACGTTGTCGCCGGGTTTTGCATATTTGCCCTTAAAGGGGTTTCCTGCATCTGGTTCGTCCTTACCATATTTATACATGCATATCACGCGTACGTTGTTGTGGTCGGTCAGGTACTTCTGTATTGTCTCCCAGAAGCCCGTTTCTATGGCACTATCCATTTTGCCACCGGCATTGCCATAGACGAAAACGGTGTATTTGGCGGGCTGCGGCACGTCGATTATACGCTCCGTCTTACTCCACGTGTCAAACTTGGCAGCCATGTCGCTGGTGGTCTTCGTGAAACTCAGGCTGATGTCGCCATCGCCAAAACGAAGTTCGTCACCCACCACTTGCCATTGGGCCGTCATCACGTCCCTGCCTGTTGGATTCATGGTCAGCACACCATCGGCCGAAGCCTTGTAAGTGAAGTCGATCTTCTCGCAGCCGACGGCCTTGTCGCCTATGAGGTAATAGATGCGGGTAGTGCCTGTACCATCGGCATTAAACTTGGTGTTCTGCCATGTTTTGCCGTAATTCCACTTGGCATAGGTCATGCCCGACACATCGGAGAACCAGTCGCCCACAATCTTTTTGTCGACACCAGGTGCAAGATTGTTATCATTGTCTGAACATGCAGTAAAAACCGCCATTGTCATTGCGCAGCAAAAAATGGCTGCAAGTGTCATTAGATACTTTTTAGTCATATACATATTAGTATTTATAAGTGCCATTGAAATTTAAATTTTAAGTTCTGAAGTGCAAAGGTAGCGGAAATCTTATATATTTCCAAAACTTTTCCTCTATTCTTTTAAATTTATAATTTTCCCATATTCATACCACCAATAGACGGCATCGTAGAGGGCGAGGACTCGCTCTTTGATAAAATCGGGGTACTAACGGGAGAACTTTACGACACTCACAAACCCTTATTCCCCTACTCTGTCGCAAAACACCAAGCCTGTCGCAACAACTCCGACAATAATCAGGCTTATTTCTTGGAATCAGCTGTTTTTCATCGTACCTTTGCATCAGTTTAAGTTTCATACATTTAGTTAGGGTTTATAGTTAGTTTCATAAGTTGTTTTTTGGTTATTTGTTAGTAATGAATTAGCATACGGGGTTCGCTGAGACAGCGAGCCCCTTTGCTATTTAATAGATAGATATTAAGAAAAAAACAAGAATATTTGGTGGTTTCAATTATTCGCTTTATCTTTGCACATCAAAATATTGTCGAACTTAAAAATAATGGTATGAACAACATTGAATCAAGCAAAGGCGAGATCGTGATGTACCAACCCGATGAAACCATCAGGCTGGAAGTAAGAGTTGAAGATGAAACCGTGTGGCTGACACAGCAGCAGATGGCAGAATTGTTTAAAGCAACCAAACAGAACATTAGTCTCCACATCAACAACATTTACGATGAAGGTGAATTAGAGCGTATTGCAACTGTCAAGGATTACTTGACGGTTCAAAAAGAAGGTAAAAGAATGGTTAATCGTCATGTGAATTTATATAACCTTGACGTAATCATATCCGTAGGCTATAGAGTAAAATCTGTTAGAGGAACACGATTCCGTCAGTGGGCTAATCGAATACTAAAAGAATATTTGTTAAATGGGTATTCTGTTAATCGGCGTTTTGAATATATAGAGCAACGCTTGGCAACAGCAGAACAAAAAATAGATTTCTTCGTCCGCTCATCCCTACCCCCAGTAGAAGGCATCTTCTACGACGGACAGATATTCGATGCCTACGCACAGATCGTCAACCTCATCAAACAGGCGAAGCAGTCCATCATCCTTATCGATAACTATATCAATGTCGATACCTTGACGATGCTCAGCAATCGTTCTTCTGGCGTCACTACCACCATCTACACCCGCCAGCTGAACCAGCAACAGCAGTTGGATTTGCAACGACATAACCTGCAATATCCACCTATTGATATACACACCACGCAACGCAATCACGATCGCTTCCTAATTATCGACGATGTGGTGTATCTCTTCGGTGCCAGTCTGAAGGATGCCGGCAAGAAACTCTTCGCCTACATCAAGATGCAAGAGACTCCAGCAGTAGAACTGCTGAATAGTATTAGATAACTTTTTTTGGGAACTATATACCTGTTGACTCTAAATATCAATAGCGTATAGATATACAAATTCAAATGCAGTCAGAAATGGCTGCATTTATTTTGGTAGTTCTTTTTTGATTTCCCAGCTAAGGAGGCTCAATGGGCGCAAAAGAGGCCTGACCCCTCCGCGCCCTTCATAATTAACATTATTTAATATGCTAAAGGCGGGTTATAATAAAAAAAATACCATATATTTGCAATCTAAAATACATCTTTATTCAAAAACTACTATTAATTATGAAGAGATTTAATCTGTGGATGCCAATTGCCGTCCTTATTTGCAGCTTTTTGATGACGGGGCTCTGCTCCTGCGATGACATCGCCGACAACCCTAGCAATAGATACCCAGGAGGCAGGGATATCGGATATGATGTCAAAAATGTAAAAGTGGTCGAATCCGGAGACTTCACTATCTCGGAAATCGTAGAGGATATTCTCGTTGACCATGAAGACATGGATACTGACGATGACTTTATTTATACCGAATGGGGAAAAGAGCAGTTAAATAATATTCAGGCTCAGGAAAAGGCAACTACACGCAGTGGAGAAGGCCTTGATGGCGAATCGGGCGAATCAAAACTGGGTATGAAGTATGTGACCATACGTTACAAGACAACAGGAGCCGATGGTAAGGAAACAGAACTCTCCGAGCTCATTGCCTATGACAAAGATGCAGGCGGCAAGGACTTCACGAAGAATCCGAAGAATCTAATCATCGGTTGTCACTGTACCATCACCAGCAACGCAGAGCGCCCCACCAACTTCAAAAAGCTGGATTTCGGCACCGATGTTAACATGTTGACCCTGCTCGGCTCAAGTGTGAAAGGCCTGGTGGTGATTCCCGATTACGAGGGTTACGGTTCAACCAGCAGCTCCCCGCATCCATATTGCAATCGTGACGTTACTGCCAAGCAGATGATCGACGGCGCAAAAGCAGCGGTAGTATGGTTTGAAGAGAATGTCACCAAGCTACCGTCAGACTGGAAGACGGTTGCCGTGGGATATTCACAGGGTGCAGCAGTTGCTGCCAGCTTAGTGAACTATTATTATGCCAATAAGCTGAAAGGACTGGATATCATTGGCGCAGTGTGCGGCGATGGTCCCTACGATCCGCTGGCCACGCTGAAGCAGTATATCAAGGAAGACCGCCTCTACATGCCTGTAGCCCCCGCACTGTTACTCAAAGGTATGGTTGACACCAACAAGGAGATGATAGCGCTGGGTTGCACCTACAAGGATTTTGTGACAGACAAGTTCTATAACACAGGTATCTTCGACTGGCTTAAGAACAAGGAATACGCCACTGATGTCATTCAAACCAAGCTACTCGAGTATTCTGCCAAGAATGGTGGCGAATCGGGCTTTACCATGATGGCGATGTATAATAATGAGTTCAAGGCCTACATCCCTGAGAACATCAAGGAGGGCGACAAGAACTGGCAACTGTCGAATGGCAAGGGTGTGAACTATTGCACGGTGGACCAGTGTTTCAAGCCTGAAGTAATCGAATATTTCAAGAGCGGCAAGATCACAGGCGACGTGCCGGAGGCAAAGCTGAAGGCACTGGAGCAGGCTCTCGAGAAGAACAGCCTGACTTACGGCGGTTGGAAGCCCAGTGGCACTTATCCACACGCCTACCACTTCTTCCACTCTACACGCGACGAGGTGGTGCCTTTCTGCAATTATGAGAGCGTGAAAGCTGCTTGGGGCACGAACCTGTTCCTGGGAAATCCCTTCGAGTCGAGTTTTTGTTATCTGCATCTGGGCACTGGCGCCAACTTCTACGTGCTGAGAGCAATCACTTTCACCGAGAATATCCTCAAACAGAAGTGGACCCCAGGCGAAACAAAGCTCTAATATATATCATTTAAAAAGGAAAAGCAGGGCGAGCCTCGCGGCTCGCCCTGCTGTCATGATTTCCCCCTGAACTAGGGCAACTAGATCGACTAGGCACGACTATTCTAAGTATTGGGGCTCCATTGTCACCGTGCTCTGGTAGTATTTGCCGGCAGCGAGGGTGAGACCTGAAGTCTCGTAAATATAGTTGCCATCGTCAGTAACGGCCTCGATGGTAATGCTAACTTCAGCTTCATACATTTCGGGCATCGCCAGATAGACGGTCGAGGTGGCAGTGCTCAGCTCCTTGGTGCCAGCTAAGGTCACTGTCTCCTCACCATACAACATCACTGAAACCTTCGTGACATTGATGGCAACCTCTTCATTGACTTGCAATGTGAGCTTCCAGATGGCTATCTGACTGGCCAGCGTCACGTTGTCATTGAGCGTGGCCTTGCCACCATCGACCTTCAGCTTACTTTCGCCCATACGCACATCCAGGTTGTCTTGGATATATTTCAGCGTGCCGTCCTGCACTGTGGTCTTTGCGATATAGTCCGCATTCTTCATCGCACCCTTTACCTCATCATTCCACTCCCAGGCTGCGGCGGGATAACATACCTCAACGGCCTCGCCATCGATGCCGACAGTGATGTCGCCGGTGATGGTGGCTGAGCCGTCTTCGTTGACGGTCTCTACCTTTACCACATCTGCCTTGCCGTTATGGATAAGGGCAATCTCGTCGCCTGCCTTCCAGGCCACGTTGATGGTTCCAGCGGCACTGCCCGTTGTTACCTCGGTGTACTCGGTACGTGTGCCGGCACCACTGCCTGGGGCGGCGATGGTGGCGCTGAAGGGCACCTTTTGTCCCTGCTGAACGGGGGTATTGTTCAGAGCAGTCTCCTCACTGCTACAGGCGGCCATCATGAAGGCCAGCGCTGCTGTGCTGAATATCTTGAATGTCTTCATCTTATGTTTCTTTTAAAGGGTTCAACATGTTTGGGGGATTAGTCATCACTATGGAGCGGGTCACCGCCATTACCGAACGAATCGATCGCATTTACGCCGGGAGCGGGGACTATCACTTTCTCCGTCCATCCGTCGGGCACACCGTCGTCGCTGCCTGACGTCATCGGCACCGCTGTCTCCAGCACCTTCTCGCCTGTAGCCTCAGTACCGGCATTGGTCAGCCAGTTCTTCGTGCAGCCCTCAGCCGAGATGTCGGTAGCCAGGCACTTCACGCTGTTCAGCTTCGAGCAGTCGAAGAACATCTCCTGATAGCAGTCTTTCTCCAGCTTCGGGGCAGGCAGCACGGGTGCCTTCTCGATGCCCTTACAGCCGCTGAACATATTATCGTAGCAGCCCTCCGTCAAGGTGGTGGCTGGCAATACGAGCAGACGCTCGTCATTGTTCACGAGTTTATCGGCACCTGCAAACAAGCCGTAGAAGGCGTTATTCGCCTCAATGGCATCGGCACCATCCAGATTGTCCTTGCCCTTCAGCAAGCTCATCACGTTGCCGAAAATCTCGGTCTTCATCGATGGACGGATGTTGATATACTTCGCACCGTCATCCACGGCTCTTGTGCCGCCACGGGCACCTGCCACAGCGCCGCCTCCCAGCGAGGTGTTCAGGCTGTACAGCTGCACCACGTCGCCCTTCTTCACCTCGATGTCGTAGGTACCCTTGGTGTCCTTGGCAATGGTCTGCTCAGCACCGCCGTTGACGGTGTAGTGGATGTCATTAGCCAGTGTGATGCCATTGTTGAAGGTGACGGTGATCTTTCCGTCGGCCAGAGCCACGAGCGTCAGCGGCGTTGCCTTATCGACATTCGCCAACTGTTCGGCTGAGGGGTTCTTCACCACCACGTTGTAAGCGAGTGTCTTGGCGGCATACCAGCTCTCACGCGTCTCATCCATGTGGACGGTAATCACAGCCTCGCCCTCGGTTAAGCCCGTCACCTTGCCGTTCTGATCGACGGTAGCCACAGCGGGATTGCTCGAACTGTAAGTAATCTGGTAACCATACTTTGCCTCGGTGGTAGCCGTACGGGTGGCAGACTCGCCCACCGACAGCGTCATGGTAGAGGTATCAATCTCCAAAGAGGTACGCACGGGATTGTCGTTCACATGACAGCCCGTGAACATCAATGCCAGGCAGCATATCAGCGATGCCTGCATCAGTCTGGAAAAAATGCTTTTACTCATCTTTAGTTCTAAGTATTTGTTAAACAATAATTTTCGTCTGCAAAGTTACAAAAAGTCGAGAGCAGAACAAAAGTTTTTAATCTCTTTTATGCCGAGACGGAGTAAGTTCGCCATCTCTGATGGCAAAGTTACAAAAAAAACGGTGAAGTAAAACACGCTTAACAAACCTTTGCAGATATAAAATATGTTAAAAATGCACATTTTTTCTATTGAAATCGCATATTTTCCGTGAAACATCGTATATTTGCACCCAGTAAACAAGTCAAAAATAAAGTGATTCTAAACAAATACACTTAATTATATTATCAATTTTTAAATTTTATTAGCAATGAAAAAGAGTATTTTATGGGTGTTTGCCGCCATCCTGATTTGCGGTCTGACAGTAACATCATTATCATCTTGTAAGAGTGATAGCAATGACGACTCCGATACCAACACTTACGGTATGGCATTTTCTAAAGTTGACGGAGACCTTACAGGAATGGCAAAGATCGAGAACACTTTCAAGGATGCTGTTGGCAAGGTTAATGGTGTGAAGTTCACTGGTGGAAGCGAAGGTGAATTTATCTATGATGGTGACCCGAGCAATATTGTAGCTGCATGTAAGACTGCTGAGGCATCTCTTGCTAACGAGGCTATTAAGGGTACTTACGTATATCAAGTATTTAAAAGGAACGCTAGTAAGACTGTTATCTATACCTATCAGGTAAACACTCCGGAATAACAGCAATCCATATTATAAAAAAGAACTCCTATCAGGATCATTCCCCGATAGGAGTTTTTTTTTAGGACATCAGCCTGGCGATCATTTTTTTCTTCTATACTCCCAGAGCTCGAGGGAGTTGATGATGTTCTGCCAGAGCACATAACAGCCAGCGCCAACGGAGGCCATCGGGTTCAGATAGGCATAGGCCACCCAGATGCTGAGGGCGGTATTCTTCTGGAAGGATGCCTGACCGGAATTGACCTCTTCGCCCAGATGACGACCAATACGGCGACCAACAAGGAAGAGCACAAAGCAGAGTATCAGACTGAGCAGGGCTATCATCAGCAACAGCGGGAGTCCTGCCTCGCAGTGAACGATGTTGCGGACAGTGACGCCTGAGGTGACACTGAGCTGGACTGCCCAGAGGTAAAACGAGAGATCGGGAATAGATACGATTTTTTCGCACAAGCGCTTGGCATAATGCTGCATAAACCAGCCTAGAGCCAACGGAGCTATCAGGACAACAGCGAGCTTCTCGAGAATGATGAGAAAAGCAGTCCAGAAGTTGAGCCCAGCTCCTCGCTCAAGCAGGGGGAACACAGCGGGTATCATCAGCGCCGAAGCCATGGAAGAGAGTACGACGAAAGCCGTCATCGTGTTGATATTACCGCCGATCTTGGCAGTAATCACAGGCGCTGCCGTCGCTGCGGGACCAATGATACAGGTGAGCACACTCTCCCACAGGATCTTCTGCCAGGGGTTGGCCTCGACACAGAAGATGATCCACACATTGAGTGCCACCAGCAGCAACTGAGCCAGCAGTACACCAAACTGCCAGCGATGGGGGCGCATCTGGTGGAAATCTACACGGCAGAACGTGGAGAAAAGCGTGCAGAACACCATCATGGGGAAGATGGTGTCGATGATGGGTCCAAAGAAGTTGGCAGCTTCTTCGAGCTGCGGAACCCAGTAGAAGGTGAGATAGACGATGGCACCTGTAGCTATAGCCACAGGGAGCGTCCAGTCTTTCAAAAATTGCTTGATACTCATATTTGGGGTGCAAAGTTACGGAAAAAGTAAAAAAGTAAAAAGGTAAAAAGGTAAAAATTTGGTTTTTCACTTATTTATTCGTAATTTTGCAGCCAATTATGAGTGTAACGGAATTTATCCATCAAGATAAAAACGAAAGACGATTCTCTTTCGAGGTGCTCCCACCACTGAAAGGTACGGGCACCGACAAATTGTTTGCCGACATCGACAAGCTGCGGGCGTTTGATCCTGCCTATATCAACATCACGACTCATCACTCCGAGTTTGTGTATAAGGAGCTGGAGAACGGGCAGTTTGAGCGTCAGCGCATCCGTCGTCGTCCTGGCACCGTGGCCATCGCCGCAGCCATCCAGCAGCGATACAACATCCCCGTACAGCCCCACGTGATCTGCAGTGGTGCCACCATCGAGGATATCGAATATGAGCTGCTCGACCTGCAGTTTCTGGGTATCAGCGACGTGCTGTTGCTGCGTGGTGACAAGGCCAAGGAGGACAGTCGCTTTGTGCCAACCCCCGGGGGACATGCGCATACCACCGACCTGATGAAGCAGGTGAAGCGCTTCAACGAGGGATTCTTTGCTGACGGCACACCTATCAAGCGCCCTGGCAAGCCCTTTGACTACGGGGTGGCGTGCTATCCTGAGAAGCATGAGGAGGCGCCAAATCTGGAGATGGATATGCAATACCTGAAGGAAAAACAGGAACTGGGTGCGCAGTATGCCGTGACCCAGTTGTTCTTTGACAATGAGAAATATTTCCAGTTTGTGGAGAAGGCGCGCCAGATGGGAATCACCATTCCCATCATTCCCGGCATCAAGCCGATGGCGAAGCTGAGTCAGCTGACAGTGGTGCCCAAGACATTCCACTGCGACATACCAGAGCCGCTGGCACGCGAGATCGTGAAGTGCAAGACGGATGAGGACGCCCGCCAGCTGGGTATCGAGTGGACCACGGAGCAATGCCGCGAACTGTATCAGCATGGTGTGCAGAATATTCATTTCTATACGGTATCGGCAGTGGATTCTGTAGCTGCCGTTGCCAAGCAGCTGCTTTAAGTGATGACATTCAGTGAGGTGATCGGACAGCAGGAAGCCCAGCAGCGACTGGTGAAGATGGTGGAGGAACAGCATCTGCCACACGCCATCATGCTCTGCGGACCAACTGGTTGCGGAAAGTTTGCCCTTGCCACTGCCTTTGCCTCATATCTGCTCGACAATGGGACTGCCTCTTCGAAGGCGATGCTTGAGAAACTGGAGCACCCCGACCTGCACTTCACCTACCCCACCATCAAACTGCCCTCGATGAGTGCGGACCACAAGCCCGTGAGCGACGACTTTGCCAAGCAATGGCATGAGCTGATCATGCAGGGGCCCTACTTCACGATGGAGGCCTGGATGGAGGCGATGGGTGGTGAGAACCAGCAGGCTATCATCACGGCAGGCGAGAGCGACGACCTGGTAAGGAAACTGAGTCTGAAGTCAAGTCAGGGCGGCTATAAGGTGAGTGTCATCTGGTTGCCTGAGCGCATGAATATAGAATGTGCCAACAAGCTGTTGAAGCTCATCGAAGAACCTCCGATGCAAACGGTGTTCATCATGGTATGCGAGGAGCCCGACAAGCTGTTGGAGACCATCCGCAGCCGTGTGCAGCGTATCGACGTGAAGCGCATCGCCGAAGAGGATATCCAAGAAGCACTTGTCAGCCAGAGGGGCATCGACGAGGAGATGGCGCGACGCATCAGCCGACTCGCCAACGGCAGCTGGCTGAAAGCACTGGAGGAGTTGCAGGTAGGTTCGGAGAACGAGCTCTTTCTCGATATGTATATCATGCTGATGCGACTGGCTTATCAGCGCAAGATCAAGGACCTGCGCAAATGGAGTGAGCAGATGGCTGGCATGGGACGTGAAAAGCAGAAGCGCTGGCTCACCTACTTCCTGCGCATGACAAGGGAGAACTTCATGTATAACTTCCAGCAGGAAGAGCTGGTATATATGACTCAGAAGGAAGAAGATTTTGCCAGGAACTTCGCCCGTTTCGTCAATGAGAAGAACATCCTGCAGATGAACGACCTGACCAACCTCTGTATCCGCGACATCGGACAGAACGCCAATGCCAAGATCGTGTTCTTCGACTTCGCCCTACAAATGATTGTATTATTATTGCAAAAGTAACTATATGACTGAGAAAACAAAGGAATTGCCCATCAAGGTGGGATGCGACAGAGGCTTATGCCACCAGGCTGTAGGCAGACAGGATCGCCAGTTGAATACTTACGACTGGCTGGCTGACGTGCCTGGCAATCTGGAAACAACCGATCTGGTGGAGGTGCAGTTCAAACATACCCGCAAGGGATATTACCATAATGTGAACAACCTGGACTTGAAGAAAGGCGACATTGTGGCGGTAGAGGCCAGTCCTGGTCATGACATCGGCGTGGTGACCCTCACTGGGCGCCTGGTGAAGCTCCAGATCAAGAAAGCCAACTTGAAATCGGCTGACGACATCAAGCGCATCTATCGCATCGCACGTCCTGCGGATATGGATAAGTTCCGTGAGGCAAAGGCAAGGGAGCACTCAACGATGATTGAGAGTCGCCAGATTGCCAAGGGACTCGGACTCGACATGAAGATTGGCGATGTGGAGTATCAGGGTGACGGCAACAAGGCCATCTTCTACTATATCGCCGACGAGCGCGTGGACTTCCGTCAGCTCATCAAAGACCTGGCAGCAGCCTTCCACGTACGCATCGAGATGAAGCAGATCGGTGCGCGTCAGGAGGCTGGGCGTATCGGTGGTACAGGTCCTTGCGGGCGTGAGCTATGCTGCGCCACCTGGATGAAGAACTTCTCGAGCGTGAGCACCAATGCCGCCCGTTTCCAGGACATCTCACTGAACCCTCAGAAACTGGCAGGCATGTGCGCCAAGTTGAAGTGCTGTCTGAACTACGAGGTGGACGACTATATGGAAGCAAGCAAGCGCCTGCCCGGCAGAGAGACCATCCTGCAGACTCAGGATGCCGACTATCATCTGTTTAAGGCTGATATCCTGGCAGGTATCGTGACCTACTCTACCGACAAGAACATCGCCGCCAATCTGGAGACGATCACTGCCGAGCGTGCCAAGGAGGTGATTGAGATGAACCGCCGTGGCGAGAAACCAGTCTCTCTGCAGGAAGACGGCTCCCAGAAATCGGAGGCTAAGCCGCATGTGGATCTGGCAGCAGGCGACATCAGCCGATTCGACAAGGCTAAGAAGAAAAAGAAAAAGAAGAACAGCAACAGCCGCCCTAACAATCAGAAGAAAGAAGGCAAAGAGAAAAAAGATGCGGAATAGGCAGTTTAAGACTATCTTGATGCTGGCGGCAGCAGCTATGTGCATGAGTTGCGACCGCCATAAGATCTATAGTCACTATGAGCATGTGACACTGGAAGGATGGGAGAAGAATGACACGCTTTTCTTTGAGGTGCCGCCAGTGAAAGAGACAGGCACTTATGAAGAGACTATCGGCATCCGCACCGACATCAGTTTTCCTTTCCAATCAATCGCCCTGAATGTGTCACAGGATGTGATCCCCCAGGGCACCCATCATCAGACCACCAAGAACTGCGTGCTCTATGATGCCTCAGGAAAAGAGCGCGGCAGTGGCATCAGCCACTTCCAGAACGAGATATACCTCACAGATATCCAACTGAACAAAGGCGACTCCATTCACATCTGCATCACTCACAACATGCGGCGCGAAATCATGTCAGGCATTTCCGACATCGGCATTATCCTGAAACGGAAATAACGTATTAGGCGCGTATCATATTCCTGCTGGCATCAATGCGCAGGAAGATGAACAGCAGGAAGGTGAATCCCCATAACGACGAACCGCCATAACTGAAGAAAGGCAGCGGGATGCCGATCACTGGTGTCAGTCCTAACACCATTCCCACATTAATAAATACATGGAAGAGGAAGATACTGAGGACGCAATAGCCATAGACGCGCCCAAAACGATTGGGTTGGCGTTCTGACAAGTATATCAGTCTCAGGATCAGTGCCAGGAACAACAGCAGTACACTGGCAGAACCCACAAAGCCCTCCTCCTCACCTACGGTACAGAAGATGAAATCGGTATCCTGCTCAGGTACAAACTTTAGTTTGGTCTGGGTACCATTCAGGAAGCCCTTACCCTCCAAGCCGCCAGAGCCAATGGCAATCTCACTCTGGTGCACATTATAGCCGGCACCCTTCAGGTCTTCCTCCAGTCCTAGCAACACATTGATACGTACACGCTGGTGGGGCTCCATCACATTGTTCAGCACATAGTCGGCCAGATTGAAGAAGACGATAGAGCCCAGCGCAAACACCGCAATCCACAGGTAATTACGAATACGTGTAGCCATAGAGCGCCACACGAGATAGCCTATCATCAATATACATACCAGCAACTCCATGTAGAACACATCGAACGGAACAACAAGCAGTATGAAAAACATGAGTGCCGCAGCTACGCCCAAACTGACAAACAGGATTCTCAGGAAGTCCTTGTGATCGTTGCAATACACACGCACCAGCCCTGCCGTGAACAGCTGAATCAGCAGCAGCACAGAGAACTTACCTACTGACGTGGGTGTATAGGCTATCATCGTATCGGCGAAACGGATACCCACCACGAAGTAGATAACCATCGCTACACCTGTGAACAGGATACTGCCAGGCATGCCCTCACGATAGAACATCAGGAAGAAAGCCAGATAGACCAGAGCAGAACCAGTCTCATGCTGCAGGACGATAAAGACCATCGGCACGAAAATCATTGCCAGAGCAGCTGCGAAATGCTTCCATTTCTGGATGTCGTAGCCATAGATACTCATCATCTTTGCCAAGGCCAGTGCTGTAGCAAACTTCGCAAACTCAGCCGGTTGCAGGCGCAAGGGACCTAAGACCAGCCACGATCGGGAGCCTTTGATGGTATGGGGATTGAAGATGGTGCCAAACAGCATCAGCAGCATCACACCAAAGATGATAAAGGCAAACATATCATAGTAGCGATCGTCGAGCATCAGCAGAATGAATCCAAGGACGATGGATGTGCCAATCCACACGATCTGCATACCAGAACGTGTGCTCAGACTGAAGATGTCGGTATCGCCATAGGAATAGCTGGCACCACAGACACTCACCCACCCAAAAGAGAGGAGGGCCAGGTAGATGATAATCGTCCACCAGTCAATCGAACGTAATACACCTTTCTCCTTACCTGTCTGCTGCACCATACGCAATTCGTCTTTCTTGTATATTCTTGGCTTTGGCCTCAGAGGCTTCTGAGAGCTTACCCTTGAGGTATTGTTCCATAATCAGACCACCAATAGGCACACCATAGGTAGCACCCCAACCGCCATTCTCTACATATACCGCTACGGCGATCTTGGGATTATCCATCGGTGCGAAGCCCATAAACACAGAGTGGTCATGACCGCGGTTCTGGGCTGTACCCGTCTTACCACAAGCCATAAAGTCGTATTTATTAAGCTCATGACACGTACCTCCCATCACAGAGGAGCGCATACCCTTCACCACATAATCGTAGGCCTCGCGCGAAGCCTTGGAGTAATGACGGCGTGTAAACGCTGTATCCAGGGGTTCCCCCTGCACTTTTCTCACCACATGAGGCACATAGTAATAGCCTCTGTTGGCAATCGTAGCACCCAGATTGGCAATCTGCAGTGGTGTGGCGTTCACCTCACCCTGTCCGATAGCGATAGAGATGACTGTCAAGCCGTTCCATGAACCTTTATAGGCTTTGTCATAGAAGGTGGCATTAGGAATCAAGCCACGCTTCTCACCAGGCAGGTCGATGCCCAGACGATAGCCAAAGCCCATGCTCACCATATAGTCGCGCCAGGTGTCCATCGCTTTCTGCACAGAGCCATACTTCGAGATGTTGGTGTTGATCATGTGATAGAGTCCCCAACAGAAGAAACCATTGCATGAAGTGCTCAGTGCTGGTACCAACGGTAATGGTGCTGCGTGTCCGTGACAGCCTACACGCAGTCCCTTGAACACAAAGCCGCGATAACAAGGATATTGTGTCTCAGGGGTGATGACACCCTCGGTGAGGAAAGTCAGCCCCTGCGTTGTCTTAAAGGTCGAGCCTGGCGGATACTGACCCATGATACTGCGGTTCAGCAAGGGCTTCCAGACATCCATGCTCAGTTTACGATGATTCTTTGAGCGCTGGCGACCTACCATCATACGAGGATCGTAGGAAGGTGACGACACCATACAGAGCACCTCGCCCGTTGAAGGTTCGATGGCTACGATACTGCCAATCTTTCCTTCCAGCAGACGTTCACCCAGGAGTTGCAGGTTCAGGTCGATACCCAGTGTCAGGTTCTTACCTGGCTGAGCACGCTGGTCGAACTCTCCATTGCGATAACGCCCCTGAATACGTCCGTGAGCATCGCGCAACAGAATCTGAATACCTTTCACACCACGCAGGTCTTTCTCGTAATAACGCTCAATGCCGAGTTTCCCGATATAGTCGCCAGGCTGATAATAATCATCCTCCTCGATATCAGCAGGCGACACCTCAGCAACGTCACCTAATACATGGGCAGCTATCGGATACTGATACTGGCGCACCGTTCGTTTCTGGGCATAGAAACCAGGAAAGCGGAACATCTTCTCCTGGAAGATGCTATAGTCCTGATCGGAGAGCTGGCTCATAAAGAGCTGTTGCGTATAGCGCGAATAACCAGGGTTCTTATTGCGGTCTTTCATCGTTGCCATACGCATATCGAACTCTTCCTTGGAGATACCCAAGGTCTGACAGAACTCCATCGTGTCAAGTCGGTTGCGTGCCTCGTTCATCACAACCATGATGTCATACGAAGGCTGATTAAACACCATCAGCTTCCCATGGCGATCCATGATGTTACCACGAGAGGGGTATTCGATTTTCTTCAGGAAGGCATTAGAGTCGGCACTCTTTTTATAGTCGGCACTGGTAATCTGGAGTGTAAACAGACGGATGATATAGACGACCACAATCAATACGGCCATCCCTGCTATCACGTAATGCCTGTATTCAAACTCCGTTTTCCTCACTTCGAACGAACACTTTCAATTGCCAAGATCATCAATAGCGTCAGCAGGGCACTGCCAAGTGCTCGCAAGCCCCACAACTGCCAGTCGAAGAACGAGAATGCCTCAAGAGCAAAGAACAAGAAACAATAGACAAAGACCAGAACGGTGCATAGGAAAGCAAACTTCCCAAAGCCCAGCGATGCTGCTGATGCCTGTATATTATCGCCAGCATCACGAGGAGCCAGGAACTGGAGCAGATAGGGCTGTACCATTGCTATCAGCGTCATACTACCAGCTGCCATACCTGCGGTGTTGGAGAAGATATCTATCAACAAGCCAAGTCCGAAACTGGAAGTCAGCACCACCCACTTAGGGGTATCCATCCTAAATGTCAACACGAAATAGACATACAACAAAGGCGTGGCTATCTGAAACAGGTGAATGTGATTCAGGATCAGCACCTGTACCAGAAGAAGCACCACAAACATCATGATTCGGTAGAATGTATCCATTGCCGCCCTCCTATTCCCTATTTACTACAATGATAGAATCACGGGCTGCCTGCAACAATGCGGCACGCTCGGCGATACTCTTGTCACTAATCACACACACATCACGCAAACAGCTGAAGTCAGTACTCAGGCGCACCTTCAGTTTAAACGACAAGCCGTCGCGTGAGTTATAAGCCTGCTCTATCTTACCCACCAGCACACCGGAAGGGAAGATGGAAGAGTAGCCACTGGTAACCATCCAGTCGCCAATCTTGAACTTGGCATGACGGGGCACGTCTTCGACATAAGCCACAGCGGGATCTTCACCATACCAGTGCAGATAGCCGAAATAGCCTGTGTTACGAACGGCACAGCTGATGCTCGAAGCATCAGTATTGAGCACTGGCACAACGACCGCATAATGGTCGGACACAAGCGATACCACACCTACGACACCATTGCCACAGGCTACACCCATATCCGTCTCCACACCATCAGCACGGCCTTTGTCAATCGTTATCAGATTGTTGGGCTTGCTCACGGAGTTATCTACCACTTTGGCTGGAATCGGATTGAACTGGCTCAAGAATGCCAGTTCCTGACGCTCAAAAGCCGAAGTATCCTTTGTAGCCTCCCTATAGAGTCGCAGTAACTGGTCGTTCTGCCGTTCAAGATAATAGTTACGTAAGGTCAAGGCTTCATTAGCCTTGCCATACGTCAGATATGACAGCAGGCCGCTCTCCCACTCATAGATTTTCCCGACAACGACATTCGATGATGAAAGCCAGACACTTCCATGATAGCTGTTGTACTGAAACAACAGAACACCACTGATTATTTCCAAAAAGATGAAAATAAACCAGTGATGATATGTCTTCAGGAAATCCAGCAGGTTGCGCATTCCCTATCGTCTTTTATCGCATCAAGAACTGCGCCCATAGCCACGCAACGGAGGGGATCCTCAGGCACATGGAACGGGATGTGCATCTTATCCTCAAGACGCTTGTCAAGACCACGCAACAGCGCACCGCCACCAGCCAGATAGATACCATTCTTCACGATATCGGCATACAGCTCAGGAGGTGTGTTCTCAAGAGCTGAGAGCACGGCATTCTCAATCTTCGATACGGTCTTGTCAAGGCAGTGGGCAATCTCCTGATAGCATACAGGCACCTCCATAGGCAGTGCTGTGATACGGTTAGGACCATGCACGATGAAATCCTCGGGAGCCTCATCGCCCAAATCTGTCAAGGCAGAACCCACGTGTATCTTGATACGCTCAGCCATACGCTCAGAAACCTTCACGTTGTGCTGGCGATACATATACTCCTGAATGTCGGCAGTCAGATCATCGCCTGCCACACGGATAGAGTTATTCGACACGATACCACCCAGCGAGATCACTGCGATCTCTGTAGAACCGCCACCGATATCAACAATCATGTTGCCTTCTGGTGCATCCACATCTATACCGATACCGATAGCTGCAGCCATCGGCTCGAAAATCAGATATATATCACGACCATTGGCATGCTCAGCTGAATCGCGTACGGCACGCAGCTCCACTTCGGTAGAACCCGAAGGAACGCCAATCACCATACGGAGTGAAGGTGAGAACAGGCGGTTACCTACATGCACCATCTTGATCAGTCCGCGTATCATCTGCTCACAAGCAGAGAAGTCGGCAATCACACCATCACGCAGCGGACGGATGGTCCGGATGTTCTCATGTGTCTTTTCATACATCATCTTAGCCTCGTTACCAACGGCAATCACCTTGTCGGTACGGCGGTCTAAAGCAATCACTGAGGGCTCATCAACCACGATCTTATCATCACTGATAATAATAGTATTGGCTGTGCCTAGGTCGATTGCTATATCCTGAACAAAACTAAAAAATCCCATTGCAATTTACAATTTTACCATTTACAATTTTACCATTTCTACTTGGCCGTCTTTACAAACCAGGCGTTGATAGCTGTATCGTAGTGTGAGCTTACGCCAAAGGCGCGGGTAGCGAACATACGACGATCCTCGATATCAGTCTGGGCACCCTTCTTGTTCAGGATATCCAGCAGTACACCGTATTCAGCCTTAGAGGGTACGATGACCACATCCTTGAAGTTCTTTGCACCAGCACGGATCAGTGAAATACCGCCGATATCAATCTTCTCGATGATATCTGCCTCAGAAGCACCGCTGGCCACTGTCTGTTCAAAGGGATAGAGATCTACAATCACGAGGTCGATCTCAGGAATCTCATACTGCTTCATCTGCTCAATGTCGCCCTCATTCTCACGACGCGCCAGAATGCCGCCGAACACTTTTGGATGAAGGGTCTTCACACGACCGCCAAGAATTGAGGGATAGGTTGTTACATCCTCCACCTTCTGGCACTCATAGCCCAATGATTCAATAAACTGCTGGGTACCACCAGTTGACAAGAACTTCACCCCCTCATCGTTCAATTTTTTGAGGAGCTCGTCAAGACCGTCCTTGTGGAATACAGACACTAAAGCGGTCTTAATTTTCTTACTTTCAGCCATTTTTTTGTTATAACGTTATAATGTAATGCATATTTCGCCTGCAAAGGTACAAAAAGAAAACGGATTAATCTCTATTTCCCATCTGAAAAATTTAATTAATCCGTGTTAAAATTGACTGCTGTCAATTAGCTGACTGCAATTTCCCGCTTATGAATGGAGGTCGAGGATGAATCTTGTACCTTTTGTGAACTTCGGATCAATCTCCAGATCACCCTTTATCTTCAGTGCCATCTGCTTGCAGATAGGCAGTCCCAGTCCGTCGCCCTCAGTCAGATCCTTGATCTCCAGGAATGGCTTGAACACATCCTCGCGCTTCTCCTCAGGAATAGGCTCACCCGTGTTTGCCACCAGGAACTGGAACGAATGGGCGCCGCGCTTCTTAAACTCCAGAGTGATCGTGCCTTCGGCTGGCGTATATATAGCCGCATTCTTCAGCAGATGGTTCAGGATGTGAGAAACATAAGGCTTATAGAAGCTGGCACTCATCTTCGGAGCATTCACCGTCAAGTTCACCTCACTCTTCACCTTGTCTCGGATCTCGCCCATCAACTCCTCACAGAACTCAGGAATCTTAATCTCTTCAAGCTCCATCTCCTCAGCATCCGAGTTTTCCAGATCCGAGAGTTGCTGGATATGACTGTTAAAGTCCATCAATGCCTTCACCTCAGGCTTGCTCTGGTCGAACTTCTGCAAAGTGGGATTCATCTGTGCCGAGATATTACTGATAAACTTAGCCTTCAAGGCATTGCTGTCGTTTGCGAGATCAATCTGCTTCTTCTGCTTGCGGGTGAGCAGGATAAAGCGCATCAGCACGAGGGCGCCCAGCACCAAAGCAGCAGCAAGGGCAGCAGCAAGAATACTCAGGCCAACAATGGCTGCCTGACGGGTAGTCAGTGAGCTGTCCTTGTCGGCGATCGTTGCCTCATGGTCGGAGATTTGCTTTTTCAGCGCATTCACCTCGTCGGCATGTTTCATGGCAATTGCAGAATCCTTCCATGCGATATAGTTGCTATATGAGTTTGCCACCATATTAGCGTTACCGCTCTTACGCCCGTTAGCTATCAGCGTCTGATATACCTCATCCACCTTGTCGTATTCCTTCGAGGCTGTCAGTTTATCAGCCATCTCCCGAAATACGGCATTACCCTTATCAGTCTGTCCGAAGGTGTAATAATAGATGGCTTTATTGTAGAGCAGATCGTTCTTCAGTTCATCCTTACCAGAGAGGTTGGCATGATTCTCCATCGCCTTCAGATGATCCAAGGCGTTGGCACCTCTTTTCATTCTCATATACATCTCGTAGCGCTCCTTAGAAGTAAGGTAGAACATAGCAGCCTTGGCAGAAGGATCACCCTTGATATTCTGCTCGATACGCGACAACAGATCAAATGCCTCCTTATAGTAATTCTCCTTGTAATAGAGAGCCACAGCCTTCACACCACACTCCGTACCTGCCTGATAGTTTCCTTTGTTCATATACTCTTCATAGGCACGGATAAAATGGTAACGGGCATCTGCCGTTTTCTTGTCTTTTAGACTAGTCTCCGCATGTTGCTGTAACGCACTCATCTGTGCATCCTGAGCGTGCATAAAACCGCAGGAAAGCAACAGACCTAAGGATAGGATTAAAACTTTTTTTCTCATATTTCGTTCATGTATTTGCAAAAAATTCAACTGCAAAGGTAAGTATTAATTCCGAAACAACAAAAAAAAGGGCAGCTTTTTTGTCAAAACTGCCCTTTAATGTATTAATTAACTATCATCATATCAAGTTCATGCCCAGTTTCTTGCACTCACGGCGCATATCATCGGGCCAGATACTGGCTTGAATCTCACCGATATGTCCTTTATGGAGCAATACCATGCAGAGTCGGCTCTGACCGATACCGCCACCAATACTCAAGGGCAGTTTGTCGCCCAATAGCTGCTGATGGAAATAGAGTTCCTTGCGGTCTTCTTTGTCCTCAAGTTTCAGCTGGCGCAACAGCGATTCCTTATCGACACGAATACCCATCGAGGAGAGTTCAAACGAACGACCCAGCACGGGATACCATATCAGGATATCACCATTCAGCCCCTCAAGGCCATTCTCAGCAACTGTTGACCAGTCGTCATAGTCAGGCGCACGTCCGTCATGCTTCTCACCATTCGAGAGCTTGCCGCCTATACCTATTATAAATACGGCGCCATATTTCTCACAGATAGCATCCTCGCGCTCCTTTGGTGTGAGGTCGGGATACATCTGCAGCAGCTCTTCGGCGTGAATGAAATGAATCTTCTCCGGCAGGAAAGGCTTTATCTGCGGATAAGTCTCACAAGTGAGGTATTCCGTACGACGTATGGCAGCATAGATACGCTCCACGATGTTCTTGAGGAAGGCCAGCGTACGATCCTCCTTACGGATTACAGCCTCCCAGTCCCACTGGTCCACATAGAGAGAATGCAGGTTGTCGAGCTCCTCGTCCGCGCGTATAGCGTTCATATCTGTATAGATGCCGTAGCCTGGTTCTATCTTATACTCGGCCAGCGAAAGTCGCTTCCACTTGGCCAGTGAATGAACCACTTCAGCCCTCGCATCACCCAGATCCTTGATAGGGAACGTTACGGCGCGCTCCACGCCGTTCAGATCGTCGTTGATACCAAGTCCCTTCAGAACGAAGAGTGGTGCAGTGACACGACGCAGGCGAAGCTCTGTTGAGAGGTTCTGCTGAAAGAAGTCCTTAATCAGTTTGATACCCTGCTCTGTCTGCTTCATGTCAAGCAGCGGCTCGTACTGAATTGGTTTTATTACTTGTCCCATTTTTACAGTTTATGTTTAATTTGCGTGCACAAATCGCCGAATATTTTTGCAAAATGACACAAATAATTGATTTCTGCTAACTTTTTGCATCTCCCAAGCAATCCTTAAAAGAAATTAATTCCTTCAATTTTTCGCCACACCCCTTTCGCCTTTCACATTTTTATTGTAACTTTGCAGCCGTTTTTAAAGGTCCCGTAGCTTAGCTGAATAGAGCGTCAGATTCCGGTTCTGAAGGTCTTGGGTTTGAATCCCAACGGGATCACACACCGAAAATATCGAGAAACTCC
>CADCFA010000035.1 GCA_902800595.1 uncultured Prevotellaceae bacterium
CGGGGTCCCACCTCTTCCCATTCCGAACAGAGAAGTTAAGCCCGCCTGCGCCGATGGTACTGCAATGCAATGCGGGAGAGTAGGAAGCCGCCGTCTTTTATCAGAGAGCCCCGAGTCAGAAATGATCCGGGGCTTCGTTTTTTTGTTGGACTTATTGAGTTCTTATCACTTTTTTGCTCTATACATCATGATGGTGAATACAAGTGATACACCTATCATGAGACCAACAATGATTAATATCGGCATGACACTTTCGTGGTTTTTCATTCCCAATGTGTAGATGGCGATGAAAAGCATCAGTCCAAGTACAAACAATGCTATAATCCTGCTAAGTAGTATACCTAACTTCTTTTGTTGTGCGTTGCCTGATCCTTTATAGAAAGGTAGATTGACACTGGCAATTGGAAGATAGATGCTGAAGGCAACGAAGACTGCCGCAACTGTCATAATCGTACTGGGTATGAGAATGAAGGTGGGTGAGCCGTAAGCGTCTGGCTTTCCTGAAGGCCCGAAATGGGTTGGCACAATATCTGGTGCGCGACTGATGAGCCAGATAATGATTCCCCAGATAGTCAGTGTCAGCACTAAGAATACAATGTCGAAAATCTTGTCTTTTGTCGTACGCACGACGTTAAGTTTAATATCACTCATATAATTAACTATTTATTATCTTCTTTATTTTGTGTCAGGTTCTTTTTCTTGGGCAGTCGCTTGGCTTTGCGTAGTGCCTCCGTGATAATCCACTGCAGCTGGCCATTGGTGCTGCGGAATTCATCCGCAGCCCAGGCCTCTATCGCGTTCATTGTTTCAGTATCTACGCGAAGAATAAAACTTTTGGTGCTCTTTTCTGCCATTGATTAATGATTCAGTGTTCCTGTGTTCACTACTGGTTGAGCAGATTCGTCGCCACAGAGTACCACAAGTAAGTTGCTCACCATTGCCGCCTTCTTGTCATCATCAAGATCTACGATATTATCGTTAGAGAGTTTGTCAAGAGCCATCTTCACCATCGAAACAGCACCTTCCACAATCTTCTCGCGGGCGGTGATAATAGCCGAAGCCTGTTGGCGACGGAGCATAACAGCAGCAATCTCAGGAGCGTATGCCAGATAATTAATACGTGCCTCGACAACTTCGATACCAGCCAAGGCCAAACGTTCGTCGAGTTTCTGCTCCAACTGTTCGTTGATCTCCTCTGCACTCGAACGCAGTGTCGGCTCATTATCTTTGCTGTCTTCATCATCGTAGGCATACTGACCTGCTACCTGTCGCAAAGCTGCATCACTCTGTACACGGACAAAGTTCTCCAAGGCATTCATCAGTCCCTTTGTGTCAGATCCGACTGTGTTGGGATTGGCTGCCATAGTCTGAGAGTCAACTTCGAAGAGTGCCTTATAAGTGTCCTTCAGCTTCCACACCAATACCAGACCGATCATCACGGGATTGCCCGTCTTGTCGTTCACCTTGATAGGCTCAGCGTCGAGGTTGCGGGCACGTAGTGAAACCTTTTTCGTGCCATAAAAAGGATTGATCCAATAAAAACCAGTCTGTGCGAAGGTACCAGAGTATTTTCCGAACCACGTGGTAACCTTGGCTTCGTTAGGCTCCAGCATCATAAAACCACACCACATCATAATGTTTACAGTGAGTAAAATGATACTGCCTCCTAATAACCAGCCTCCGCAAGTACCGTTGCTTTCATCAAGCTGGATGATGCTATACACGATGCCTACAATTGCAAGGATAAGAACCACGATGTTGATAAACAACATCAGGAATCCGTTCATCACCATTCCTTTGAATGTATATTCCTTATTTTCCATAATGATAAGTGTTTATGAGTTAATAATGATATCAATTTGATATCACAAAGATATGAACTATTTTCTATCTGACAATGGAAACAGCCTAAACTTTAACTATAATTATGACTTAGTCTAAGAAAAAGTGTGTAATTTTGCAACATGAATAGAATCGGCATAGCTATGCAACGTTTTCGACATGTCTTCGTATGGTTGAACCGTATCGGGCATTGTCGAGGGTTTGGCATCCAGTCGCCTTCTGACTACTGGATGGTATGCTATGTCATTAATGAGCATTGGCCGTATTATCAGTACGAGAAGTTGGGTGATGATGACGACTGGCTCACGAGGAAATTGGGTCTTCTTTATTTCCGTATCGCCAACTGGTTACAGCCGAATGTTATCGAGAGCGACAGCTTCCGCCAGTATTTGCAGGCAGGATGTAGGAAAGCAAAGTTTGGAGATTCGACGGAATTAATAAGGCTATCCCTTGAGGGCGATTGGCGCAGTCGTCTCGTTACTATATATAATAAGGTTGAGGATAATACAGTTCTTATTGTCGAAGGTATTAGGCAGAACCGTACTTCCTGGAAAGAAATTGTAACCGACGAGCGGACAAGGGTGACATTCGATCTCTACTATTGCGGGATAGTGCTGTTTGACAAGAAAAGACATAAAAAAAATTATATTATAAATTTCTAATAAAATCAACAAATCTATGAAGATTACTAAGGTATATACTCGCACTGGCGATAAGGGGCAGACAAGTATTATAGGCGGTATTAGAGTCAGTAAGGCAAGTGAACGCTTAGAGGCTTACGGCACAGTAGATGAATTGAGTTCACACTTAGGTCTCCTGGCGGCTATGTTATCTGAAGGTGAGTATTATGATATGATCATCAGGATTCAGAACAACCTGTTTAATGTCTGCACGAACCTTGCTACAGATCAGAGTCAGACTCCATTATACGACTCAGCCAAACTTGCTGACGGCGAGATTGAGCTGCTGGAGAAAGAGGTTGACAGAATGATGAAATCGTTACCCGAACGACAGGGGTTTATTCTTCCTGGTGGCACCCAGATGGCAGCTCAGGCTCATGTCTGTCGTACGGTATGCAGACGTGCAGAGCGTCGTATCGTTGCCTTGTCGGAAGTGGCAC
Organism: uncultured Prevotellaceae bacterium; assembly: GCA_902800595.1. Classification (GTDB taxonomy): domain Bacteria; phylum Bacteroidota; class Bacteroidia; order Bacteroidales; family Bacteroidaceae; genus Prevotella. Next base: position 2,963 of record CADCFA010000035.1, read on the forward strand.
AAATTAGTCCTGAGACTTTGCAATATGTGAACAGATTGAGTGATTATCTATTTGTTTTGGCAAAAAAAATAAATTTTAACGCAGGGACAAGTGAAATTGTTTGGCAAAATGTTTGTAAATAGGAAATAAATGATTACTTTTGCGGGCGAATTTTAAAACTAAGTATAACCAAAGACTAAGAATATGTATTGGACTCTTGAATTGGCTTCAAAATTGGAAGATGCGCCTTGGCCCGCAACCAAGGACGAGTTGATTGATTATGCAATACGTTCAGGTGCCCCTCTTGAGGTGCTTGAGAACTTGCAGGAAATAGAGGATGAAGGTGATGTCTATGAAAGTATTGAGGATATCTGGCCTGACTATCCCACCAAAGAAGATTTCCTCTTCAACGAGGATGAGTATTAATCGTTTTTTTTATAGTCGTAAGTGGCTGAAAATCAATGAGGTGTGCAAGTTATTACTTTTTGCACACCTCGTTTTTTGTGCAAAAAAACACCATTTTGGGTGGCACCATAATCGCTACTTTTGCAAAATCCTCTTTCTGTGAAATCTACCGTTTACATTCTCCAGCTCTTCCTGTGTCAGAACCTGCTCGTTCTTGTTTTCATCATTCTGCTTCATAATTCTTAATAGTTTTAAATTGTTAAACATATACTCAGATGTTGTTTGTTCTGATGATGTAATCAGCGTTTGCATCATGTTTTCACCTTAATATTTCGGAGATTTCCAAAAAAAATGTATCTTTGCAACCAAAAAGTAAGATATGTCAGAGCTATTTAATAAAGAGGCATTACAGGCACTTGACGACAAGAGCGAACTCAAGGAGATGCCACGAGTGGCTTCGCCGGCCTTGTGGCTGCTACTCACATCACTGCTGATGATCTGTGCCATCGCACTCTTCTGGTGCATCTTTGGCAAGCTCAACTATACGGTCAATGCTACTGGTGTTGTGTTCCCGTTTGCAGAGGCCAGACCGATCTCCGTTCCTTTCGAGGGGACGGTGCATCACGTCATTGCCACCAATGGCCAGAAAGTGGCAGCGGGGGACCCGATAGCAAGTGTCCGTTCACAGTTGGCCACCACCACGCTGGCATCGCCCGAAAGTGGTGTCGTGCTGACATCGAAACCTGCCGAGAGCAAGTTTGTGGCGCGTGAGCCTGTGGTCTGGATCCTACCTCAGGAGCTGCAGTTGCACGAGCGCGAGGTCTTGGCCTACGTGCCGTTTGCCCATCTCCGTAAGGTGAAGATCGGTGCCAAGGTGCAGGTGACGCCTGCCGACCTGGAGCGCGAGAAATGGGGCTACGCCGTGGGTACGGTGACGGGTATCGAGCGATATCCTACAGCCCGTCAGGCTGTAGCCCAGCGCCTGAAGCTGGCTGAGCTGGCTGCCATCATCCCTACCGAACAGCCTGTCTATGAAGTGCGCATCGTGCTGGATCGGGGAGACAACGGACTGGTGTGGAGCCGCAAGAAGAGTCAGCATATGGCTGTCACGACGGGTATGCCCTGCAACGTGCAGATCATCTGGAGTCAGAAGTATGTATGGGAGGTCTTGACAGGACGTGTGGAGAATATGTTGGAAACGTTGCAAGGAAAGTAGCGCGTATGAAGAAGGTGCCTATGGTGATGCAGATGGAAGCCGTGGAGTGTGGCGCAGCCTCGCTCTCGATGATACTTGCTTACTTTGGCAAGTGGCTTCCTCTGGAGCAAGTGCGCGAGGCTTGTTGTGTGAGTCGCGACGGCAGTTCGATGAAGAACATCCTGATAGCGGCGAAGAACTATGGTCTAGCCCCCAGCGCCTACAAGGTCAGCCCAGAGGGACTGGCAGGTATGGAACCCGCCATCATTCACTGGAACTTTGAGCATTTCGTGGTTTTCAAGGGCATGAAGCGGGGTAAGGCTTGTCTCAACGATCCGGGCATCGGCCCCGTGGAGGTGCCTATGGACGAATTCCGCCGCTCGTTTACGGGAGTGGCCATGACCTTTGAGCTGACAGATCGTTTCGAGCGTTCAGGCCACCAGACCAGCATCTTCTCTTATATCAAACGTAATATGGCCGGCGCCTACGAGGCGTTCTGGATCACGTTTGTCTTTGCCCTGCTGGCGGCTTTTGTGTCGCTGGCGGTGCCATTGTTTACGAGGGTATTCTTTGATGAGATCCTTTCCGGGCGCAATGCGCAGTGGGCGAAAGTGTTCTTCTGCCTGATGGCGATGCTGGCGCTCTTTAATTTCGTGGTGGTGCTCTGGCAGCAGCGCTACGCCAAGCGCATAGCCGGACAGCTGGCACTGCGCAGCAACACCAACTTCCTGCGCCACCTGATGCGGCTACCGATGAGCTTCTTCGCCATGCGCTATGTGGGCGATCTGCAGCAGCGCCAGCAGCTCAACGAGACGATCACCCACTCGCTGGTCGAAGTGCTTGCCCCGCAGATCATCAATGTGATGCTGCTCGTGCTATATCTCGTACTCATGCTGTCGTATAACTATACGCTGACGCTGATTGGCATCGTGTCGGCTGTCCTGGACTTGGGCATCGTGCGCTACTATGCCAATCGTCGTCTGGATATGGTCAGGAGCACACAGCAGAGCGAAGGCAAATACTATTCCGCGACGGTCAGCTGTCTGGAGAACATCGAGAGCATTAAGGCCGCCGGAGCCGAGGAAGGGTTCTTCCAATACTGGTGTGGCCTGTGGTCGCGGAAGTTCAACAAGGAGCGCGAGATGCATATTCAGCAGACCGAGATGAACCTGCTGCCCTCGCTGACGCAGAGCCTGCTGTCGATGGCGGTATTGCTGGTGGGTGCCTGGTATATATTGCAGGGCGATCTCTCCGTAGGTATGCTCATGGCCTTTCAGGGATTCATGAGCGCCTTTATAGCACCCGTTGACCAAATGGTGCATGCCGGGATGCAACTGGTGGAGATGCGCTCCCAGATGGAACGTGTGGAGGACGTGATGAAATATCCCGAAGACCGTCATATCGAGGGTAAGGCATCGGAAGAGGGAAAGCTTCTGGGCGAACTGGAATTGCGCGATGTCAGCTTCGGATACAACCATATGAATCCGCCGCTCATCGAGCATTTCAATCTGCATCTCAAGCCAGGCGAGTCGGTGGCCTTCGTGGGCAGCAGCGGTTGTGGAAAATCGACGTTGGCCAAGTTGATCTCTGGTCTCTACAAACCCTGGAGTGGCGAGATACTGTTCGACGGACGTCCCGTGGAGAGCATCGCCAACGATGAACTCACTGCCTCTGTGGCCGTCGTCAGTCAGGATATCACCCTCTTCGACGACACGCTGGAGCAGAATATCCGCATGTGGGATTTGAGCGTAGAGGACTTTGCGATTCGTCTTGCCTGCGACGATGCACAGTTGCACAGCGACATCGTGAAGCGCCCCGAGGGCTACGCCACCAAGGTGGTCAGAGGGGGACAGAACTTCAGTGGCGGCCAGTGCCAGCGCATCGAGATTGCTACGGCTCTGGCCCGTGAGCCGATGATCCTGATCATGGACGAAGCTACGTCGGCCCTGGATCCCACCACAGAGGAACGCTTGATGAAACGTATCCGCGAGATGGGTATCACCCTGATTGTCGTGGCTCACCGTCTGTCCACCATCCGCGACTGCAACCAGATTATCGTGATGGATAACGGAAGCGTCGTCCAGCGCGGCACCCATGAGGAGCTGATGCGCCAGGAAGGCAGATATCGGGAATTAATGGAAAACAGTTAAAACGAAATATAAGGGAGAACCTCAGATGAGCATTTTTTCCAGTCAGATAGAAAAGCGCAGGAAATACGACGCCGCCACGCTCGCACGAGAGATGATGGAAGGAGCAGCCCGCATGGGTCTGCATTATGGCGGTCCTGTACCCCAGACAGACCAGCTGGCCGTCCGTCAGATATTCAGTGCGCTGAAGGTCGAAGACTACGAACTGGAGGACGAGGATGTGGTGCCCCTTGAGCAGCAGTTCTCCAACATCATCCACGCCCATTGCATCATGAAGCGTAAGGTGGAGCTCAACGACGGATGGTGGAAGGTGACCTGCGGACCTCTGCTGGGGCGCACAAAGAGTGGCCATCTGGTGGCACTGCTACCCAAATGGACTGGTCGCAGCTACTACTATACTGACGAGGAGGGCAGACGGCAGACGGTGACGCCACAGCGGATGGAGCACGACCTCGAGACGGAAGCATACGCCTTCACCAAGTCGATGCCTCTGCACAAACTAAGCAAGCGCGAAGTCATAACTTTCATCCTGACTTCTGCCAACAGCCACAGCCTGCTTCACCTGTGTCTGGCCGCCCTGGTGGTGGTGCTTTTAGGCATGTTGATTCCTATGGCCAACAAGTTCGTATTCGACACCGTGATACCCGCAGGCAATCCTGCAGCCCTGGCTCCGATAGTCGGACTGCTGGCTGGTGCCGCAGTTGCCGTCATGCTGTTCACCTATCTTCGCAATCTCTATATCGTCAGGGTGGAAAACATACTGGAGATGAACCTGCACAATGCCGTCATGGCGCGACTGTTTCTCCTGCCGCCCAGATTCTTCCATAGCCACAGCAGCGGCGAACTGACCTCCAAGATGAACAACCTCACCATGCTGTGCCAGCAGGTCAACGAGACGATTGTCGGCGCAGTACTGGGAGGCGTGCTCTCCATCGTCTATTTCGTTCAGGTGGGCATCTACGGCGGAAAGCTTCTGGCACCAGCGGCCATATTGTATGTCATCCAGACACTGCTGACGGTGCTTTATTTCCGCACCGTTGCCCGTGTCCAGCAACAGTTTATCGGCAAGAACGATGCCCTCAACGGCATGGAGTGCAACCTGTTTGCAGGTATCCAGAAGATCAAGCTCACAGGCTCCGAGACGCGGGCCTACACCCAGTGGCTCAGCCGCTACACGCATACCACCCACATTATTTACAATCCCCAGTTCCAGCTGCGGATCTATCCTGCGCTGCTGGCGCTGATGAGTGTGGTCAGCCTGCTAGTCATCTACTACTTTACCCGCCGCTTTTCCATCGAGGTCAGTAATTTCATCGCCTTCACCTCGGCCTTCGGCATGTTGACAGCCGCGCTCACCGAGATAACCCATCACATACCCGATATGGCCAAAATAGGGCCGCAACTTGACAGTATCATGGCGATTGCCGAGACGGCACCAGAGGTGTCGGGACCCACTTCGACGATAAGCTCCCTTTCGGGCAACATCAGCATCAATAACCTGTCATTCCGCTATCAGGACGACATGCCTCTGGTGATCGACGATCTGTCGCTCCACATCAAGGCTGGCGAATACGTGGGCATTGCGGGCAAGTCGGGATGCGGGAAATCCACCCTGATGCGCCTGCTGCTGGGATTTGAGACACCCCTGCGTGGCAGTATCGCCTACGACCACTACGACCTGGCCAAAGCCGACAAAGGCGAACTCCGACGGCGCATAGGCTCCTGCCTGCAGAACGGCAGACTCTTCACAGGCGACATCTTCCACAACATCACCATCACTGCTCCTTGGGCTACGCACGACGATGCCTGGGAGGCACTGCGTATGGCCTGCATGTACGACGAGGTCAGTGCGCTGCCTATGGGACTCCACACCATCATCACCGAGGACGGTGGGGGATTCTCAGGCGGCCAAAAGCAGCGTTTGCTTATCGCCCGAGCCCTGATGGGGCACCCCAGCATCCTCTTCTTCGACGAGGCAACCTCTGCGCTCGACAACATCAGCCAGAAGCAGGTGAGTGACAATCTCGACCGTCTGCACTGCACCCGTTTGGTCATCGCCCACCGTCTGAGCACCATCCGGCATTGCGACCGCATCATCGTACTCGACAAGGGCAAGATAGCTGAAGAGGGCACCTTCGACGAGCTGATGGCACGGAAAGGGCTGTTTTACGAGATGAGCCTGCGACAATTATAGTATATAAGAAACCAGTAAACAAGCGAAGATTCTATGCAGAAAAGAATATGGATTTCCTTAACGATAGTCCTGCTGTTGACCGCCTGCCGACAGCAGAGCCAGCCGAATGATTCTCAGGATACAAAAGCTTCATCGGATACCATCAGTCAGACTGTGGTCTCTAGTCACGCCTCCGACAGCACGCCGTCTTCCGCTTTCCAGACCATGGGCAAGGTGGTGGCTACACACTATGCAGACGTAAAGTTTGAGATCTCGCTGCCCGTGCTGCGGATGATGGTACACAACGGTGACCATGTTCGCCAAGGACAACTGTTGGCTGAGCAGGATGCCACAAGGCAGACCAATGTCGTGGAACAGCATCAACGGGAGATAGAGCAGGCGCATTTGCAGATGCAGGATGTCATTATCTCACAGGGCTACGACCCCGAGCATATCGACAAAGTGCCACAGCGCGTGCGCCATATCGCTGAGGTCAAGAGCGGCTTGCTGCTGGCGCAGAACAAGCTGGCTGCTGCCCGTCATGAGTTGAAGATAACCCGTGTGACAGCCCCCTTCGATGGCATTGTGGCCAATGTCACAGCCCATGCCGGTCAGCTGGCACAAGTGGGTGACATTGCGTGCCGTGTCATCGCTCCGCAGCAGATGGATGTGGAATTCCGTATCATGGAGACCGACCTCAGCCGTTTCGCCGTTGGCACGCGCCTTCAAGTAGTGCCTGTGGGCGACGAACATGCGGTCTATGAGGCCAAAGTGACAGAAGTCAACCCCATTGTCGATGAACAGGGAACCGTCATGCTGCGTGCGCATGTGGCCACCCCGCACCAGCTCTTCGACGGTATGCACGTTTCCGTTCTCCTAAACACCCCTCAACCATGAGAAAGACAGCAATTCTTGCCCTGCTCTGTACAGCAGTCACTGTCACCGCACAACAGTCGGTAAGGCTCGACATGGAACGTGCCTTCCAGCTGGCCACTGACAGCAGCCTCACTGCCGACCGCTACCGCAGTGTCTTCCAGGAGGCACACTATGCCTGGCTCTCATGGATGGCAGGCCGCAAACCGCAAATAGCACTCAGCACCACACCGCTGCAATATGAGCAGGACATGACCCAACGTTATGTCAGTGATACCGACAATGATGAGTACCGAGAGCAGAAGCGGCTTATGTCTAGTGTTAATCTGCAGGCTCAACAGGTGATGGAACGATGGGGTGGCTCCTTCTATGCCTCCACAGGACTGGCCTATCTGGGCAATTACGGCGATTACATCCAGCATCAGTTTGCTACCACCCCCGTTAAAGTCGGTTACCGTCAGGAATTGTTAGGATACAATCCCTATCGCTGGAGCCGGCAGACAGAACCCATGCGACTGAACGTTGCCCAACAGCAGATGAACTATTCGGTGGAGCAGACAGGTGCAGAGGCTGTCAAGCGGTTTTTCACGCTGGCAGTGGCACAGGAACAACTCAGAATGGCACAGGAGCAGCTACAGTCGTGCGACAGCATACTTGCCATTGGTAAGCGTCGCTTTAATATTGCATCTATCTCCAAAGCAGAACTCGAAATCCTGACGCTGCAGCGCTCGCTGGCCACTACTGCACTGAAGAATGCCCTGCTCAGCCATCAGAAAGCTGGCAAGAGCCTGGCTGTCTGGCTGGGAATGGACGAACTGACGCACCTTGAACTGATTGTCCCCTCTATTCTCCCGCAGCTCAGTGTGACCGTCGGCGATGCCATCGACCAGGCAACACAGCACAATCCTAACTATCTGTCGATGGAACTCAAGGAATTGGAGGCCCGTCGTGATGCAGAACAGCTCAAGCGCAAAAAGGGCTTGAATGCGACCATTGACGCATCAATAGGTCTCAACCAGGTATCAGAGTACTTCGAACATGCCTATCGCAATCCTTTGGTGCAAAATCAGGTGACGGTCAATCTGACCGTACCCATCAGCGATCACGGCAAGAAACGCAATGCGTGGCTCGCGGCACAGAGCAAAGTAGAGACGACTGCCCGACAGCGTCAGGAACAGCGACGTGATACCGAACTGGATATCGCACAAACGGTAGAGGAGGTCAATCAGCGACAGGCGGTGGTTGACGAGACCCGTCACTCACTGCAGATTGCCGAAGATGCCTACACCGCCATGCTGCAACGCTTCATCCGCGGCCAAGCCACCGTGAACGACCTGTCGCTGGCTCAACAATACTGGCAGGAAGCACGGCGCGCTCAGATTACCGCTCTGCAGGATTTCTGGAACAGCTATTACCACCTGCGCCAGCTGACGCTCTACGACTTTCTCAGGCACCAGCCGATACATCACTGACAACGATTGCCATGAATCATAGAAGATACAGGGTCATATATATTAGCCCGTACTTCTCATGCAGTTTCCGAAGAGAGCCGTCGGACTTCATCTGACGGATGACATTGTTCACCATCTGCACGTCGGCTGCACCTTCGGCTACGAAACTACTCAGATTCTCCCAAATAGCCATAAAGTTTATGCCTTTTACTTGCAAAATTGCAAATTTTGAAACACTTTTTGTAAATTCTGCCACTTATATGCAAGATTAATTGTATCTTTGCCAACACAATCAAGATACAAAATCGAAGATGGAAATGAAGAAACTATTAATGACAGCGACGATGATCGCTATGAGTGTTGGGATAATGAATGCCCAAACAGTTCAAAAGCAAGTAGTGGAAGATGGTGGTACAGGACCTTTCAAATCAGAAGTTGTAGGAGATGCTTCATGTCCAGGTTTTACGGTGTATCGTCCACAGAACCTGAAGGAAGTTGTGGCAAAGCAGGGAGTGCTGCCTGTGATTGTCTATGCCAACGGTGCTTGCTTTAACCATAATGTAGAGATGCGTCTTCTATTGAGTGAAGTGGCTTCCTATGGTTATGTCGCCGCCGCTATCGGACCTTACGACGAGGCAGATGTGATGGCACAGTGGAGAGGTGTGCTGAAGGCTGCCTATCCAGAAACAAAAAGTGAGGTGGTGATGGCTAACGGTGAAAAGATTCTGCCCTTAACACCTGAGGAAATAAAGGCTCGTCAGGAAGAACAAACCAAGCAGATGGCTTTAGCTGCCAAGAATGCCAAGAAGAACAAGAAGCAGCCTGCGGCTCCGCAGTTTAGTACCTATCCTAAGATGCTGCTTGAGGTGCTTGATTGGTTGACTGAGCAGAACGCTGCCCAAGGCTCTGAATACTATCACTGCCTCGACCTTGATCATGTGGCAGCAATGGGACAGTCTTGCGGTGGTGCCCAGGTACTGGCTGTGGCTTACGATCCACGTCTGAAGACCTGCGTGATGCTGAATACGGGTATTGGTGATATGGAGATGATGGGAGCAACGAAGGAATCGCTGAAGAATCTGCATCAACCAATGTTCTATATGATTGGTGGTCCTGCTGACATCGCTTATGCCAATGCACAGAAAGATTACGAGCGTATTGCCGATAACATCCCAGTAGTAATGCTGAACTCGAAAGATGGTCATAGCGGTACTTACTACGAGAAGTATGGCGGCAACTATGCCAAAGCTGTGGTGAAGTGGCTCGACTGGCAATTGAAAGGAAAAGTGGGACAATCCGCCCTCTTCCTTGATGATGAATATCTGAAGATGAAATTCCCAGAGTGGCAGGGTGTGAGAAAGAACTTCTAAACTTCTAAACATCTACAAGCCTATGGTGTTCACCTCTCTTTATATGTGAACACCATAGGTTTGTTTTATTTCACTCATGACGAAGGTACTCTCTATAGAGGCCAGACTGTCGATTTCCCCCAATTTGTTTAGCACGAACTCCTGGTATTGTTTCATGTCTTTTGCACGCACTTTGAGCAGATAGTCGTAGTTGCCAGAGGTGTTGTAACATTCTGTTACTTCAGGTATTCTCATAATCCTACGTGTGAAGGCATCGGCAATCTCGTGGTTGATCTGCTTCAGTTTTACCTTGCAAAACACCTGCAGGCTCTGGTCCAGTTTGTCCGGGTCAAGGATGGCCACATATTTCTTGATATAGCCCTGACGCTCCAGTCTCTTTTGTCGCTCAAACACAGGGGTAGGGGTCAGGTGTACGGCATCAGCCAGTTCTTTAGTGGTAAGTTTTGCATTCTTCTGCAGGGTTCTGAGTATCTGCAGATCGGTTTCGTCTAATTTTTCTGCCATGATTCAATTTGGTTTTCTTGATTTGTTGGCAAAGATAGTCATATTTCCCAAATCTTCCAAGCTATTTGGTGAAAAACTCCATGTTTGGTGTCGGCTTTTGAAAAGATTTTGTAATTTTGCAGCCAAATCTTGAGATAAAAAGTAAGTAGGATGAAAGATAATTCAGAAGAGCTATTCCCTATTGTAGATAAAGAAGGACATGTGATAGGCTCAGCTTCACGAGGCGAGTGTCATAACGGTTCCAAGCTGTTGCACCCTGTAGTGCATCTGCATGTGTTTAACTCAAAAGGAGAGGTGTATCTGCAGAAACGGCCTGAATGGAAGGATATTCAGCCGGGGAAGTGGGATACCAGCGTGGGTGGTCATCTGGACTATGGAGAGACTCCTGAGCAGGCACTCGTCAGAGAAGTCCGTGAGGAGTTAGGCATCACGGACTTCCAGTCTGAGAGAAAAGGAATGTATGTGTTTGAGAGTCATAGAGAGCGTGAACTGGTCTATGTGAACAGCACGACCTATGACGGTCCCATCAAGCCCTCTGCTGAGGAACTCGACGGCGGGAGATTCTGGACAATCGATGAAATCAGAGAGGCGATGGGCCAGAATCTCCTGACGCCGAATTTTGAGAGTGAATTCAAACGCTTTTTTCTTTAGCGCTTGCTTTCCAACTCTTCACGCTTAGCCTTATAGAAGCGGTCAACGAAATCTATCTGCTCACGATTCGGACGCATGATGAGTGAGGCACCATTGCTGAACTGCATCGTGGTGGGTTTCGAGTCGTCGAACGAAGGCCAGTAGGGGAGACCTTTGCCATTAGGATTGCCAGTCTTGATGAAGTTAACCCAGTATTGCTGCATGATCTCTGACAAAGCCGCCTCGTATGGATACTTGTCAGGCTGCTGCAGGAACTCGCCATTCAGATAGAGGATATCATCAGCGTGAGCCACTCCGCGACGACGCGGATCACCAGAGAAGCTGCGCGTAGAGGGCTGGGCGAGGTATGCGGCATAGGCAGGACTCTTGCCTGTCTTGGCCTGAAGGCTTACCCAGACATAGCTGGGCCATGCAAACCCCATGTCGCGGAAGGCATCGCCAAAGCCGTGCCATGCTTCATCAGCAGTGTTGCCTGGATACACCTTCTTAGCCTCCTCAGCAAAGGAGCCAAAGATGCTCTCTATCGATTTCTGATAATCCTCTGGCTTGATATTTCCTGGCGAGAACAAGGCACCCTCGTCAGAGTTGGTCATTACAATAACGGGTACATCATTATATTCACCACGTTCGTAAAGACGGTATTGATCGTCAGTAATCACATACCCATCCACGCAGGGCCAGAAACCACCAAAGCCTACATTGCTGCCACAGAGGTCCATCGCCTCCATCTTGCGGAGCTGCTTGATCGACTTCTTCTTTAGGTGTTTTTGGAATGCCAGTCCCTGTTGTTCGGCACCCTTCTGAGAAGCATCGACTCCCAATGTGCGAGGTCCATCATGCCAAGGGGCAAACGAGCCACCGCTCTGGCTGATAACCCCATGGAAGAGACCTTTTGCCAGTGGAGAGCCGCATAGCAGACTGCAACTGATGGCACCAGCACTCTCGCCAGCGATGGTGACCTTTGAGGGATCGCCGCCAAAATTGGCAATGTTACGCTGCACCCATTGCAGTGCGAAGATCTGATCCAGCAGACCATAGTTGCCTGAGTGACCGTTCTTCGACTCCTTGGTGAGTTCAGGGTGAGCCATGAAACCAAGCGCACCTGTGCGATATTCGATGCTGACAATGACGACACCACGCTGCGCCAGGAACTTCCAGAGGTCGCCGCCATACCATTCCGTCTGGAATCCACCGCCATGAATCCACACCAAGACTGGCAGGCGATCGCTGGTAGAAGTGGCTGGTGTTGCAATACCCAGATAGAGACAGTCTTCACTCATCATGTCGGCAGTGCGACCAGGACGTGTGGGCTGAGGCGGCAGGGGGCCGAACTCGTCACATACTCTCACACCCTCCCAAGGCTTGGCAGGCTGAGGCTCGCGCCAACGCAGATCACCCACTGGCGGAGCTGCGTAAGGAATAGCTTTATAGACAGCGAGCGAGCCATCGAGGATTCCTTCAACATCGCCCGTTTCGACATGGGTTTTCAGGAGCGGACTCTCCTGAGCATTCATCGCTGTGAAAACAGCAAAAACCACAAGAAGGGTTGAAAAAAGTCTTTTCATCTTAATTAAAGTTGGTTAGTTAATATTGCTTCCGACGCCGCCTGAGCTCGCTGTCGAAACTTGTTTTCGACGGCAAAGTTACGATATTTTATGTAAAATAGCAACAAAAAGGGGCGAAAAATACACCCTTTTTGGAATATTATTCTTTGAAAGAGGCTCAGATAAGAAGGAATAAGAATGAAATTCTGTGATTTTTCGGATTTTAGCTAAAACTTCTGGATTTTAGTTAAAATTTGGTAGATAATTCTAAACTCCGTACCTTTGCACCCAGAAATTAATTAATAACAAATAAAAAGAAAGGATAAGATTATGAGTACAAAGAGCAATTACAAGTTTGAGACTTTACAACTTCATGTAGGCCAGGAACAGGCAGATCCCGCAACCGACGCACGTGCCGTACCTATTTATCAGACCACATCGTATGTGTTCCGCAACTCACAACATGCTGCCGATCGTTTCGGCCTTCGTGATGCAGGTAACATCTATGGCCGTCTTACCAACTCCACTCAGGGGGTGTTCGAGGATCGCGTCGCAGCCCTTGAGGGTGGTGTGGCTGGTCTGGCAGTTGCCTCTGGTGCTGCAGCTATCACCTATGCACTTCAGAACATCGTTCAGGCAGGTGATCATATCGTCGCTGCCGACAACCTCTATGGCGGTTCCTACAACCTGATTACCCACACGCTCAGCACTCAGGGCATTAGCAATACCATTCTTAATGTAAACGACCTTGAGGCCCTCGATGCAGCTATCCAACCCAACACAAAAGTAGTATATGCCGAGACTTTCGGCAATCCCAACTCCGATGTGCTCGACCTCGAGGGTGTAGCAGCTGTAGCCCACAAGCACGGTATCCCCTTCATCGTGGATAACACCTTTGGCACACCTTATCTGATTCGTCCGCTGGAGCATGGTGCCGACATCGTGGTACACTCGGCTACGAAGTTCCTGGGTGGTCACGGTACAAGTCTTGGTGGCGTCATCGTGGATGGTGGTAAGTTCGACTGGAAGCAGAACGACAAGTTCCCCACGCTCTCCAAGCCTGATCCCAGCTATCATGGCATTGTGTTTGCCGATGCCGTAGGAGCTGCCGCTTATGTCACCCGCATCCGTGCCGTCATCCTGCGTGATACCGGTGCCGCTATCTCTCCATTCAATGCCTTCATCCTGTTGCAGGGTGTAGAGACCTTGAGTCTGCGTGTGGAGCGTCATGTGGAGAATGCCCTGAAGGTGGTCGATTTCCTTGCCAAGCACCCGAAGGTAGCTGCTGTTCACCATCCAGCTCTGGAGAGTCATCATGATCACCAGCTCTACAAGAAATATTTCCCCAATGGTGGCGGTTCCATCTTCACCTTCGAAGTGAAGGGCGGACAGGAAGAAGCCTGGAAGTTTATCGATGCCCTGCAGATCTTCTCACTGCTGGCGAACGTGGCCGATGTGAAGAGTCTTGTGATTCATCCCTATACCACCACCCACTCCCAGCTCTCACCTGAGGAACTGGCAGAGCAGCATATCACACCTTCTACCGTGCGCCTCTCTATCGGTACTGAGCATATCGACGACATCATCGACGACCTCGCACAGGCACTTGAGAAAATTTAAAAATGTAAAAATTTAAAAATGATAAAATGTAAAAATGGAATAGTTAAAAAAGTAATGCGTAATCTGTCAAACCTTACAAAAGATTTGGCAGATTGCTTTTAATCATGTAACTTTGCCGACACAGTATGAGGAATTATATTATTGCAGATAATCAGGAACTGACGGCCTACGCACTCCAGAGCCTATTAAAGCGCGACGAGGGAAGTGCCATCTTCCGTGCAGTGGATAAGTCAGGACTCACAGAACTGCTGAAGGAACACGAAGATGCAGTCGTGTTTCTTGACTATACCCTATTTGATTTTGCCGACGAGGACCAGCTGCTGATTGTGGCAGAGCGCTTCAGTCTGTCGGAGTGGATTCTCATCAGCGATGAGCTTACGCCCCAGTTCGTGCGTCGTGTGGTCTATTCCTCCCATCAGTTCAGTCTGGTGTTCAAGGATGGTCCGATGAGTGAGATACGTGAGGCCCTGCAGGCCGTTAACCGACATACACGTTACCTCAGTCAGCGGGCGTTGGAGACCATTATCACCCAGCAGCAGGAAGAGGAGAAGCCCGATATCCTGACGGCTACGGAAACGGAGATCATCAAAGCCATCGCCCAGGGTAAGACCACCAAGGAGATTGCTGCCGAACGCTTCTCGAGCATCCACACCGTCACGACCCACCGCAAGAATATCTTCCGCAAACTGGGCATCAACACAGCCCATGAAGCCGTGAAATATGCCCTTCGTGCCGGACTGATTGATCCTTCAGAATTTTATATATGAGCAAAGCACAGGAGATTGTCGAATTGATGGAGTCGCAGCGTAATGAGGCCCAGCGGCAGATACTCATGGGGTTCTTCAAGACAGGGCCTGGTGAGTACGGCTTTGGAGATGAATTTCTGGGGCTGAAGGTTCCGCAGACAAGAGAGGTGGTAAAGGCGGCAGGCCCTGACTTCCCTTTGAGCGAGGTGCCGATACTGCTAAAAAGCCGTTGGCATGAGGTGCGGCTTTGTGGCTTCCTGATCCTCGTGGCGAAATTTGAGAAGTTGGCTACCAAACGTCTGGAAAACAATTTCGATGCCATTAAGAAACGCGACGAGATAGTGACGATGTATCTGCAATATGCCGAACAGGCGAATAACTGGGACTTAGTTGATCTCTCTGTTCATAAGATCCTGGGTCATTGGCTACTGTTACCATCAAATCTGGGTGACAGAGACTATAAGATCAAGGTGCTTGACTCTTTGGCGCAAAGTCCCTGTCTCTGGAAGCAGCGCATGAGCATCGTCTGTTCGTGGAAAACCTCTCAGATGGGCGATCCCTCATGGTGCCTCCGCTATGCCGAGATTCATCTGCATCATCCCCACGACTTGATGCATAAGGCCGTTGGTTGGATGCTCCGCGAGATGGGTAAGAGAGTGTCAATGGACCTCCTTCGCGAGTTTCTCCGCCAGCATGCCTACGAGATGCCTCGCACCATGCTTCGCTACGCCATCGAGAAGATGTCCGAAAAAGAACGAAAGGAGTGGATGAGCCGATGAAAGACTATCCCGATAAAAT